>CAYNOA010000045.1:996-12025 GCA_964398695.1 uncultured Enterococcus sp.
TCGCTAAGGTCTGGTCTTGATTAAAGGTCGGACGCACGTATTGGTACTTCTCACTCACGGTCGCAAAACTTTGCAACACATCTAGCGTACTAATGCCCTGTGCGAGTGTTTGCAAGCGCGTGATGCTTTTTTTCACTTCTTCACGGATTTCTAAAAAGATTTGGTATTCTAAATCGACGGATTTTTCTTCTGCTTCTAAAATTAAAGTTTCAATCTCTTTAAGTTCGGGGTTAATAAAACGCTCGGCATTGGCCAATGTTTGCTTACGCTCATAGCGACCTTCTGGTAAATTCGCTAAATTCGCTTTCGTGATTTCAATATAGTAGCCAAAAACACGGTTAAAACCAATTTTTAAATTTTTAATACCGGTTGCTACGCGTTCTTTGGCTTCTAGTTCCGCTAACCATTTTTTACCTGAATGCATCGCTTCCCGGTATTGGTCTAATTGGGCATTGTAGCCGGTTTTAATCACATTGCCTTCCGTAATTTGTAAGGGGGCCTCTTCATGGATTCCGCGCTCAATCAAATCAACTAAATCATCTAAGGGAGTCATTTGTGTGCGTAAGTCTGTCCATTGGCCTTCATCGATTCCAGCAATAATTGCTTGGATAGACGGTACTTGCTGCAACGAAGATTTCAATTGGAGTAAATCGCGGCCATTAACGCTCCCAAAAGCAACTCGCCCAGCTAAACGTTCCAAATCATAAACTTTTTTGAGTATTTCTTGTAAGTCTGCTCGTTCAAAAAAAGCTTTTAATAAAGAGGCCACTTGCTCTTGGCGGGCTTCAATTTGTTTTTTTTCAATGAGCGGACGATCAATCCATTGTTTTAACAAGCGAGCCCCCATGGCGGTTTTTGTTTCATCAAGTAACCATAGTAAAGTGCCTTGTTTTTTACCCGTGCGGATGGATTGAATCAACTCTAAGTTGAATTTAGAGTAGTAATCAATGGCTAAAAACTGATCCACTTGATAAGCAGACGCCGGTTGTAAATGATCTAGACTACGTTTTTGTGTTTTGTTTAAGTAAGTTAATAATTTTAACGTAACGGCTTTTAAGTTTGCTGGCAAGGCCTGCGTTAAGAAAAGAAACTCAGGCCTTTCAAGTTGCTCGGTTTCTTTTGAAAAAAGTAACCCTAAACGTTTCTCTAATTGTTCGCCTAAAGGCTCTGGCAGTTCGCTCGTCAAAACAAGTTCTTTAGACTCCAAATCCGCCAGTTCATTTAGAACACTCGCTTCCTTCGTTAACTCAGTTGCTTTTAATTCCCCCGTTGATAAATCAACATAGGCTAATTGATAGTGCGTCTCGGTCATAGCTAAGGCTGCCAAATAATTGTTTTCTTTGGCGTTTAAACTTTTGCTGTCCATTACCGTCCCAGGTGTGATCAATTGGACTACTTCTCTTTTGACCATGCCCTTGGTTGCTTTTGGATCTTCGACTTGCTCACAAATCGCCACTTTAAACCCTTGTTCAACTAACGTATCAATATAAGAGGCGGCAGCGTGATGCGGTACGCCACACATTGGAATGGGATCGTCCGCATTTTTATTGCGACTGGTTAAGGTTAATTCCAATAATTGGGCCACTTGCAAGGCATCTTCATAAAATAATTCATAGAAATCGCCTAAACGATAAAATAAAAATGCATCCGGATAAGAAGCCTTAATGCCAAAGTATTGTTCCATCATCGGAGTTTGTTTCGTCTTTTGTGGCATGTTCCCCCTCCTTTTCGATTGCTTCATTGACTTCTTTTTGGATGGTACTTGAGATATGTTGCAATAACTCATCGGTTTCAATTAATTGTTGCCGGTAGGTTTGCACTAAGGGATGTGTCTTAAAAGCTTGATTCAGGCGGTCAATTTCTTGGATCGCCTGTTTTTCTGCTTCTGGTTTATCGTAATGCGCAAAATTCACGGCGTCTTTTTGGGCCGCTTTGATTTGTTCTTCGAGTACTTTTAACCCTTCATGTTTGCGTGCTTGTCGTTCAACCCTTTTAAAATTTTGAACGAGTTCTGATTCTTGCAAAAGCGCCATCAGTTGCTCCACTTCACGCGCTACTTGTTGTTCTTCTTCTAAAAATCCCACTTTTTTTCTCCTATTCCATTAAAGGCCGGTCTTCGCTAATTTGAATGGGTTGAATGCTTTTAGCTTTGCCGTTTGCATCATCGACTTCAATTATACAAGCTGAAAGTAGATGGCGCCCTTGTTCAACGACTTCAAAGCGTCTTGGCAAGGCCGTCATAAACTTTTCAATTACCGCTTCTTTTTTCATTCCTAAAATCCCATCATAAGGCCCCGTCATCCCAACGTCCGTTAAATAAGCCGTCCCTTGTGGTAAAATACGCGCATCGTTGGTTTGTACGTGCGTATGCGTTCCGACGACTGCGGACACGCGGCCATCTAAATACCAACCCATCGCTTGTTTTTCACTCGTGGTTTCCCCGTGAAAATCGACAAAAATATGGGCCGTGCGTTTTTGAACGTCTGTTAAAATTTCATCGATTTTAGCAAAGGGATCATCTAAAGCGACCATAAAGGAACGGGCTTGCAGGTTAATCACCGCTAGTTCGATTTGATTGACTTTCACATAAACAATTCCTACTCCGGGTGTTCCTTGCGGGAAGTTCGCCGGACGGACCAGTTTTTTGGCGCTGTCAATAAAGTCAAAAATCTCGCGATTATCCCACGCATGATTCCCAAGCGTCACAACATCGACCCCATCTTGTAAAAAGCCCTTATAAATTTTTTCGGTAATGCCCCGCCCAGACGCAGCATTTTCACCGTTAACAATCGTGACTTGTGGTCGGTATTTCTTTTTTAACTTTGGAACATATTCTGAAATGGTTTCGCGGCCTAAAGAGCCCACGACATCCCCTATAAATAAAATTCGCACACTTTTTCCTCATCTCTTTTAAACTCTGGTATTATTATATCGGTTTTCTAGCGGAAAAAAAAGCTTCTACCAAAAACCTTAAAACAAAAAACTCCTTAGTAAGTAAGTCTTTGCGCTTTTATTGAATAGGTGATCAAACAGCTTTTAGATTTTTGTTTATTCTTTATAGGAAATAGGCTGTGACATTTGCCACAGCCTATTTCTTTAAGTTTTTATAATTTAAATTTATTAAAAAGCAATCACTTGGCGGTCGCCTTCATGGATCACTTCACGAAAGTCCGCAAAGCCGGCTGCTAAGCCACGCAGCAAGATTTCTGCCGTGCCAATATTGGTTGCTAACGGAATTTCGTACACATCTGATAAACGAATTAAAGCCGTCACGTCAGGTTCATGTGGTTGCGCCGCTAATGGATCACGTAAAAAAATCACCATATCTAGTGCGTCTTCTGAAATCATCGCACCAATTTGTTGGTCGCCCCCTAAAGGACCCGATTTAAAGCGATGAACGGGTAAGCCGGTTGCCTCACTAATTCTTCCACCGGTTGTGCCCGTCGCAAAGAGTTCATGTTTTTCTAAAATCGGTTGATACGCCGTGACTAATTTAACCATTAAATCTTTTTTACGATCGTGTGCAATTAAAGCAATTTTCATCTCTTTCTCCTTTCGTCCGTCTTATTTTTTTCATTTATTCGTTAACGAACGAGTTTTAGGTCTTTTAGCGCCGTCCAAATGCCATCGTGGTCGTTATCTTTTGTGATGATATCGGCTTGCTGCTTAACCACTTCTTTGGCATTGCCCATCGCAACCCCAATGCCCGCTTCACGAATCATTTCTTCATCATTTAACCCATCTCCAAAAGTAATCACGTCGGCTTGGTCAATGCCTAAATAATTGGCCACATTTAAAATAGTGGCCGCTTTTGAACCGGTCGCCGGAATCACATCTACACATTTTTCATGCCAACGCACAAATTGAAATTCTGGATATTTCCCTTCAAACTGTGCGTCTTGATGCACTTCATAATAAGCTAAAGCTTGATAGACCTCGTCATGGATTGCTAGCTCCCCTAAAAGTGGGGCGACTGAACCAAAAGAATGCATGGCTTCTTCGATTTGTTCCAAATTAAATGAGGTTAAACGCTTGGCTTGATCGAGTTGAATTAAAGCCGTATCAATCTTTTGGGCCGTACAATCCGCAATTAGCGTCTCTAAGGCTTGAGTGGGGAGTGTTTGTTTAAACACTTGTTGGTGGCTAACAAAAGCGGCCGCCCCATTACATAAAATATAATTTTCAAAGGCTAACTCGCGAATCACTTCACGGGCTAAAAAACGACTCCGACCAGTAGCAAGTGTCACAAAATGGCCCGCTTGCCGTAATTGTCGTAAAGCTTCAATCGTACTATCCAAAGGTTCTTTGTTCGAAGTTAAAATGGTGCCATCAATATCAAAAGCAATTAATTTTCGACTGTTCACTATCCAAACTCACTTTCTTTTTTTGTTTTTCCCCTTCCACTTAACCATATAAAAACGTTCTTGGCAAAGAAAACCTATTGCATTTATTGCGCTAAAAATCGGGCAAGGTGCACAAATTTTAAGCTTGCGTCCACTGTTGATACATTTTTTCAACCAATTCAACCGTTTGTAAGGTCATTTCAGCCGTGACGATGGGGCTTTCAAGCAAACCTTTGGCTAGACAGTCGTTCACATGTTCAATTTCAAAAACAAACTCATTTTCATGCAAAAGTTCAATTTCTTCCACTTGTCCTTCTTTAATTATTTTAGCTCTTTGTGCTTTCCAAAAATCAGGAATCTCGATGCGACCCTGGTCACCATAAATGACGAGTTCGTTCGGCGCTAAAAAATTCACTGAAATCAACACGTGACTTTGCAGCTTGTTTTCAAGCAAAAGGCTCAAGTCACATTGCCGATCAGATGACCCTTTTGAAAGTACAGCGGTACCAGCCACTTCGGCAATCGGACTGTTAAATAAATAATGCAAATACTCAAGGGGGTAGCTAGCTGAACCATAAAGTGCCCCACCGCCACTTGCAAGTGAAGAAAACCAAGTAATTTTTTCCACATTGGGATAGGTCATAAACGCACGCACATAATGCACCGAGCCAATTACCGCTTGGGTTAGTAGCGTCTTTATTTTTTGAGTAATCGGTAAAAAAACCGCCTTTTGGGCTTCCATTAAGAAAAGTTGCTTTTCTTTGGCTAAAGCAAATAGTTCTTCGGCTTCATCCAAGGTCAGCGCAAATGGTTTTTCAACTAAAACGTGCTTACCAGCCAGTAAAGCTGCCTTGGCCACTGGGTAATGGCCTTGGTTATAAGTGGCGACATAAATTAAATCGATGGTGGAATCGGCATACAATTCCTCATAACTCCCATAAGCTTTGGGGATTTCAAGAGCAGTTGCCATTGCTTGGGCCTTCACGAGTTCTCTAGAAGCAATCGCGGCCACTTCACCGGTTTGACTGGCTTTCACCCCAGCCACAAAGCGCGGTACAATCGATGCGGTACTTACAATGCCATAACGAATACGCATCTTTTCCCTCCTTTGATATTTTTACTTTTATTATACCGAATTTTCTTTTAAATTTTAATCTTTTCGTTTTTTTAGAAAGCGCTATTATTCAAACGACAAAAAAAACCAGCAAGCCAAAAGACTTACTGGTCTGAGACAGTACTATTGCTAGTAGAAGCTTGCTCTTCCACAAAGCAAACTTCCGACACCCTACAATCCGGTAGGTGAATTTCTTCTTGTGCCTCTGTTTGAGTGACTAGTTAAACTAGTTTCCTCGGCTCATCGCATGAAACGTATTCTAGCACAAATAAAAAATAAAGGCTAGTCATTTGCGGCAAAAATACTTTTTATTTTTGTATTAATTAAATCAATGGCTACGTGATTTTCGCCACCTTCTGGCACAATCACATCGGCATAGCGCTTTGTTGGTTCAATAAACTGATGGTACATCGGCTTAACGACGTTCAAATATTGCGTAATGACCGAATCAAGCGTGCGACCACGTTCTTCGATGTCGCGTTTAATTCGACGAATAATCCGGATGTCATCGTCCGTATCTACATAAATTTTAATGTCCATTAAATTACGTAAACGCTCGTCTTCTAAAATTAAGATTCCTTCTAAAATAATGACTTCTTTGGGTTCTTGCCGGCGCACTTCTTGGCTACGAGTATGATTCACGTAATCATAGACTGGAATTTCAATCGTTTGAAAGTGGCGCAATTGCTCTAAATGGTCAATTAATAAATCCGTATCAAAGGCCAGTGGATGATCGTAATTGGTTTTTAAACGTTCTTCAAAAGCGAGATGGTCTTGGTTTTTATAATAGGAATCATGTTCTAACATGGTAATCGAGTGGCTGGGAAAATGGTTTAAAATGGCGCGACTGACACTTGTTTTCCCACTACCAGAGCCACCAGTCACGCCAATAATGATGGGCTTTTTATGGTGCATCCTCAAGCTCCTTTTCTTCTTTCATTTCTTTATCCTTTTTATTATAGCTAAAAATCTTTGAATTTCTAGCTTTTTCACAAGATTCTAAGAAAGTATTTCATAGAGCTCCTCTAATTGCCGAATCCGATAAGTCGGCTGAATGGTTGGGGGCGCAGGTAAAGCCTTTGGGTTAAACCAAACCGTATCAATGCCGGCATTCACGCCACCTTGAATATCTGAAGTGAGTGAATCACCAATCATCACCGTTTGTGTCTTGCTTAAATTCGGAATTCTTTTAAAGGTGTAGTCAAAAAATTCACGCATGGGCTTTTGATAGCCCGTGGCTTCAGAAACAATGATTTCTTTAAAATAGGGCAGTAACTTGGCATCAGTTAGTCGTTTCATTTGTGTTTTTGAAACGCCGTTTGTGACCACGTATAAATCAGCTTGTTTGGCCAGTTCGGCGACGACTTGTCGACTGTTTCCTAGTAGTTGATGTCCTTCATTTAAAAACGCGCGGTACTTTTGCTCAAGGGCACGACTATCCACTTGACGTTCATAACGAGCAAAGAAGGCTCCAAAACGCCCATTGACCACTTCTTCACGTGACATTTGACCTTGTTCAAAGGCGGCCCAACGTTCTTGGTTGATTTTTTTGTAGTCTCTTTCTAGCTCTGCAGTTAAAATCAACCCTTCTGCCTGAAATAGTTCTTGCAAGGCTTGTTTTTCAGCTGCTTGAAAATCAAGCAAGGTATCATCGACATCGAATAATAAGGTTTGATAGCGCATCGTTTTCCTCCTAGTCATTTCTGCTTAAATTTTTAGCGAAAATACGGTTTTAGTTGTTGCAGTTCTGATAACGTGAGTGGCCGGTAGGTCCCGCTTGGTAAATCCCCCAGTTCAAGTGGCCCCATCGCCAAGCGTTTTAAGGCGATGACTTTTTTCCCGCGGGCTAAAAACATCTTTTTCACTTGATGAAATTTCCCTTCAAAAATCACTAGCTCGACTTCACTTTCTTGACGGCTTAAGTCGACCGTCCTGATTTTAAGTTGGGCACTTTGGCACCGGGTTCCATCTAAAAATTCAATGCCCTTTGCAAAAGCGACAATATCGGCTTGAGTAACGATGGCATTGACTTTGGCTAAATAGGTTTTACTGACTTTTTTAACCGGGTGAAGCAAATCATAGACTAATTGCCCATTACTTGTTAAAAGTAGTAAGCCCTGCGTATCCCGATCTAAGCGACCAACGGCAACTAATTCCGGTGAAAAATCGGCTGGTGACAGCAAATCAAAAACTGTTTGGTGCTGGGCATCTTTATTAGCCGTCACCACCCCTTGAGGCTTGGCTAGTAAATAATAGCTTTCGTTCGTCCGCAATTTTTGCCCGGCCACTTCAATTTGATGGAGTTGACTATCGACATTTTGGCTTTCACAATCGGTCACTTGACCATCCACTTTGACGAGTCCGCGTAAAAAAAGCCGTTTCATTTCTTTTTTGGACGTCTTTAATTTTTCTTCAATTAACTTGTCTAAACGCATAAAATCCCTTTCTTTCTTGGCTATTATACCTTAAGTTTTTAAGAGAAAAAAGAAGAAGGCTTGACAGAATCGAAAATACAGCCTATGGTTAAGGAGTAAAGTAAATATCTGTTTCTAACTACACACAGTGTTATGAGCTGGTGGAGAAAGTGACTGGATCCTTTCTGGGCAGCAGGTTTGTTGCCTTTTTACGTACATTTTTATGTACGCACCCTTAACCTTTAATGTGAAAGAGTAACAAAAATTTACTTCGAAATGACTGCCTTACCGGCAGAAAAATTAGGAGGAATTGAGTTATGTCAGTATCATTGGAAGTCAAAACAAGAGCGTTACGCCCACGGAGCGTGCGCAATCAATTGCGTCACGAAGGAAGAATCCCAGGAATCGTCAACGGTTATAAGATTGACAGTACGGCGATTTCCGTAGATGGACAAGAATTTAAGCGTTTATTACGCGAAGAAGGCTTAAATGCCGTTGTTGGTTTAACCATTGATGGTGAAAATTACAATACGTTAATTCACCAATTTACAACGGATACCTTTACAAAAGAAATCAACCATGTCGAATTTTTATCGGTTGATATGACAGAAGTTACCGAAGTGGAAGCCGAGATTGTTTTAATCGGCGAAGCAGCCGGTGTGAAGATTGGTGGTTCTTTAACCCAAAACTTATACAACGTCATCGTTTCGGCAACACCAGACAAATTACCTGAACGAATTGAAGTGGACATTACCGATTTACAAGTCGGAAAATCCATTACGATTGCTGACTTACCTGTATCAGCGGATTACACGATTATCACGGATCCAATTGAGCAAATTTGTGCCATTAGTGAACCAAGAACCAAAGCGGAAGAAGAAGCAGAAGAAGCCGCAGCGGAATAAATGAAATAAAAAGAATAAAAAAACCTAGCAAACGACTCCTTTCGGTGTGTTTGCTAGGTTTTTATTTTTTTATAATTTTTCAAAAGCAGCCGGATCAACGTCTTTTAGACTCACTAACCAATCGTTCATTTCATCATCTTCTTCTTCTTCGTTCAACGCGTTTTCTTTTGCGTCAATTTGCTCGTTGATTGATGAAACGACGCCTGCTAGCGGACAAGTAAATTCGCTGACGGCTTTTTCAGCTTCGAGTTCAACTAGCATCTCGCCGACAGTCATTTTTTGCCCGATTTTTGGTAAAGCCGCAAAAGTAATCTTGCCTAATTCTTCACTGGCTTCTTTGGTTAAACCAACGACATATTCTTTGCCATTAAACAAAATCCATAAATTACCTTTTTTCTTTAAAACTTGTGCTTTCATTTTAATAAAACCTCCGCGTACTCACTTTCTTTAAAGCCATTCGTTAAAAATTGCCCATCTTTGACTAAAATTGGCCGTTTCATTAACATGCCGTCGCTACTAAGCTTTTGGCTGGCTTCCTCTAGTGTATAACCTGACACAAAATCTTTCAAGCCTTGTTCGCGATATTTTTGTCCGCTAGTATTAAAGAAGCGGCGCATCGGTAACTCACTTGTCGCTAGCCAATTTTGGATGGTGGCGGCACTGGGCGTCTGAGTGACTAAATCGATATATTCGGCTTCGATTTGGTTGGCTTCTAACCATTTTTTCGCCTTTTGACAAGTGCTGCATTTTGGATACCAGTAAAGTGTGACCATTTGTTTCCCCCTTTTTCTATTAAAGAGCAGTTTCGGTTTGATAACGCATGGATAAAATTAAACCAATCCCAATCATGTTACTAAGTAAGGCCGACCCCCCTTGGCTAATAAAAGGCAAAGGAATCCCTGTTAAAGGCAACAGACCGATATTGGCCCCAATGTTTTCAAAAACATGGAATAAAATCATCATAATAATCCCCGTGGAGATATACGTATAAAACTCATTGTTTGTATCAAAACAAACGCGAATCATGCGATAAATCAATAAAAAGTAAAGTAAAATCACAAAAGTACTCCCAATAAAACCAAAATTTTCTCCAATAATCGAGAAAATCATATCCGATTCACGCACCGGGACATAAACCTCACTTACGTTAAAGCCTTTCCCTGTCATCCCACCGGAACCAATCGCCATGAGCGACTTGGCGACTTGGCCTGAACTCCCTTGCACGTCATGAAAGGGATCAAGCCACGCATCAATTCGTTTAAACTGATAGGCTTTAAAGCCCATCTTATACAAAAATTCACGACCCGCCTCACTCATGACTAAAAAGATCGTGCCGCCCCCAACCACTGCAGCGGTACCAGCCACTGGCCAAATGATTTTCCAGGAGATGCCGGACATTAAGAAGACACCCCCAAAAATTGCTAGAAAAACTAACATCGAGCCAAAGTCATCATGCAGCATAATCAAAATTAAAACCGGCAGCATAACGGCTAACATTTTAGCAATGAGTAACCCATCTGTCTTTAAGGTGGCCACTTTGCGGTGTTTCGTATTGTGTTGCGTGACGACTAAAGCCAGCATTAAGATCACCGCAATTTTCATTAGCTCGGCTGGTTGCAGACTAAAACCAGCAAAACGAAACCAGTTTTTCGATCCGGTCGCTTTGTAGGTTGCTTGGTCGTAAAACTGAACTAACAGCGTCATGACCACGAGTCCCGCCCCATAAATAAAAGGTGTTACTTTCCATAGCCATTTGGACTTGATTCGCATAATAATCATGACGGCAATGACACCGACACTATACCAGAGGGCTTGTTTGCCCACTTCTTTTAAAGGATTCCCCTTAAAATACGGCATTTGGTCAAAAGCGACATATAATGAAGCCAGACCAATTAAACAGAGTAAAAAGACGGGTAAAATGACCCCATAGTCAATTTTGTTGTCGTTACGAAAAATATTTTTATTCATTTTATTCGCTCTTTTCTTAAGAAATACTTCTTTATTATAGAGGGAATCGTTCATAAAAGAAACCCAAGGGAAGAAGTTTGAGGAAATTTTAACGCTTGGCCGGCGAGAAAGCCCTTAAAAGATTGGCTCCGTCTTGCAAAAATAAAGATTTGGCAAAAGTTATCCCTAAAAAATCAAGAAAACCACCCAACAAAGCTTAGCAAGAGCCGCTTTGTTGGGTGGTTTATTTGATGCCAG
Source organism: uncultured Enterococcus sp. (assembly GCA_964398695.1). Classification (GTDB taxonomy): domain Bacteria; phylum Bacillota; class Bacilli; order Lactobacillales; family Enterococcaceae; genus Enterococcus_I. The sequence goes on from CAYNOA010000045.1 coordinate 11,978, forward strand.
CTGCAGGAATCGAACCTGTGACCTACGCGTTACGAGTGCGTTGCTCTA
>CAYNOA010000046.1:0-12023 GCA_964398695.1 uncultured Enterococcus sp.
AAGATCAAGGCGCTTTAATCCGCGTTCATGGTGGCGCGCAAAAAAAGAATGACCTCACCTATGAAGCTTCTTTAAAAGAAAAGACGCAAAAATACCATGATGAAAAAAGAGCGATTGCGCAATTTGCTGCTCAATTCATTCAACCAAATGAAATTATTTATTTAGATGCAGGTTCGACAACGCTTGAAATGATTGATCATTTGCCAAAAGAAGCCAATTTAAAAATTGTCACAAATGCCATTTCACACGGCGTTCATTTAACCGAATTAGGTTTTGAAGCAATTATTTTAGGTGGAACCATTAAATCTTCCACGCTCGCAATTATTGGCGCCACCGCTTTACAACAAGTCCAAAAAATGTATTTTGATCGTGTCTTTTTGGGCACTAACGGCATTGACCTCAAAGCTGGTTTTACTACTCCCGACTCTGAAGAAGCTTACTTAAAGCAAATGGCTGCAACACAAGGCACGCATACTTATGTCTTAGCGGATTATTCAAAATTCAACCGAAGAAGCTTTACGCAATTTCTTTCACTAGATCAAGCACAAATCATCACGAATGCTTGTCCAAAAGAATTACTGAAACCAATTGAAAAACAAACAAAAATAATGGAGGTACCTAAATGATTTACACGGTCACGTTAAATCCATCAATTGATTATATTGTTCATGTCGACCACTTAAAAATGGGTGAAGTCAATCGAATGACCCAGGATTTAAAACTCCCCGGTGGAAAAGGAATCAACGTCTCAAGAATTTTACATCGTTTACAAGCCGATACGACTGCTTGGGGCTTTCTAGGAGGATTTACCGGCAATTTCATTGAAGGTTGGTTGAAACAAGAAGGTGTTTCAACGGCATTTACAAAAATCGCGCAAGATACGCGTATTAACGTAAAATTAAAATCTGATCTTGAAACAGAAATTAATGGGCTTGGTCCAGTCATTAGCACGGAAGAAAGCCAACTTTTTTTACAGCCTTTCGATCAACTGACGAAAGACGATTTAGTTGTTCTTGCAGGTAGTATTCCCAAAAGTCTTCCAGCTGACTTTTACGAAAAATTAATTAAAAAAATTATTGCGACCGGCGCACAATTTGTTATCGACACCACGGGGGCGGCTCTACTTGACGCCATCTCCTACCATCCCTTGGTCATTAAGCCCAACAAAGACGAGTTATCTGAAATGTACCAAACCAAGATTTCTTCCCTCGATGAACTGGTTTATTACGGAAAAAAACTTTTAAGCGACGGTGCACAACACGTAATTATTTCAATGGCTGGTGAGGGCGCATTACTCTTTACACAAAAAGGGACCTATCGTTCGAATGTTTTAAAAAGACCTTTAAAAAACTCTGTGGGTGCGGGCGATTCCATGATTGCAGGTTTCGTTGGCCGTTTTAAACAAACAAACGACCCCCTAGATGCCTTTATCTGGGGCGTTGCTTGTGGAAGCGCCACGGCTTTTTCAGATGATTTGGCACAAGAACAATTGATTTTAGAATTGGTAAAAGAAGTTGAAATCACCCAAATTGAGGAGAATGAAAATGGAAATTAATGAATTATTATTAAAGGACTTAATGATTTTGGATTTAAAAGCTAGGGATAAACGGGGCGCCATTGATGAAATGGTACAAAAAATGTTTGATAAAAATATCATTTCAGACATTGACGGTTTTAAAGCAGGAATCTTAGCTAGAGAAGCACAAACTTCAACAGGTTTAGGTGACGGGGTCGCGATGCCTCACGCTAAAAATGCGGCCGTAAAACAACCAGCCGTTTTATTTGCTAAGAGTGCGCAAGGTCTTGATTATGAAGCACTTGATGGGCAACCCACCTTTTTATTCTTTATGATTGCTGCCCCAGAAGGAGCCAATAACACCCATTTACAAGCTTTAGCGGCTTTATCTGGACGTTTAATTGACCCTGATTTTATTGCTGAATTAAAAACGACTACTTCTCCTGAAGAAGTTCAAGCATTGTTTCGCAAAAGTGAAGAAGAAATCGTTGAAGTAAAAACAAGCGAGAGTGATGCACCTCGTCCTTTTATTGTTGCGGTGACCGCTTGTCCGACCGGTATCGCTCACACCTTCATGGCGGCCGATGCCTTGAAGAAAAAAGCCGCTGAAATGGGCGTTGAAATTAAAGTTGAAACAAATGGTTCAGAAGGAATCAAAAACAAATTAACCAAAGAAGAAATCAGACGAGCAAAAGCCGTCATTATTGCCGCCGATAAAAAAGTTGAGATGAATCGTTTTGATGGCAAGCCATTAATTAACCGTCCGGTAAGTGATGGGATTCGTAAAACGGAAAGTTTAATTAATGAAGCCCTTCATGGCAATCCCCCTCACTTCCATGGCGATGGTAGTGCCAATGAAGAAATGGCAACGGAAGAATCATTTGGCCAACAAATTTATAAAAACCTAATGAATGGCGTTTCTCATATGTTACCTTTTGTCATTGCCGGCGGTATTTTAATTGCGATTTCTTTCATGATTGACCAATTTATGGGTGTACCAGTTGATTCCCTCGGACAATTAGGTTCTTATCACCCACAAGCGGCTTGGTTTAACCAAATTGGTGGGGCCGCTTTTGGCTTTATGTTGCCGGTTTTAGCAGGTTATATTGCTATGAGTATTAGCGATCGTCCAGGTCTAGTAGCTGGTTTTGCAGCCGGAGCTTTAGCCAGTGCCGGTGGGGCGGGTTTCCTTGGTGCATTAGTCGGTGGTTTCTTAGCGGGTTATGTGATTGTCTTTTTAAGAAAACTTTTTAAAAACTTACCAAAATCATTAGATGGTATCAAAACGATTTTATTTTATCCATTCTTTGGTTTACTAATTACTGGGCTATTAATGTTAATGATTAATGTGCCAATGAAAGTCATTAATGATGGTTTAAATAATTTTTTAAGTGGCATGGATGGCACAAACGCCGCTTTACTTGGCGTTTTATTAGGGATTATGATGGCCGCAGACTTAGGTGGGCCAATTAATAAAGCAGCTTACGTCTTTGGGACAGGAACACTGGCGGCGTCTGTTGCGACTGGTGGTAGTGTCGTAATGGCTTCTGTGATGGCAGCCGGAATGGTTCCTCCGCTTGCAATCTTTGTGGCCACTCGTTTATTCAAAAATAAATTTACGCAACAAGAACGCGAAGCAGGTTTAACCAACATCGTTATGGGCTTATCTTTTGTGACCGAAGGAGCAATTCCTTTTGCAGCAGCAGATCCCTTGCGGGCGATTCCAAGTTTTATGGCTGGTGCTGCCTTAGCCGGTGGATTGGTTGGTGCTTTAGGGATTAAACTCCTTGCCCCACATGGCGGTATTTTCGTCGTTTTATTAGTTAGCCAACCGATTTTATACTTAGTTTTTATTCTAGTTGGCGCACTTGTTTCAGGGATTATCTTTGGTTTATTGAAAAAACAACCTGTACAATAAGATAAAAATCGACAGCAACTATCCGTCGCTGTCGGTTTTTTTTACAGCTTAAATTGAAAAAACGGTGAAGAATCGCGATTCTTCACCGTTTTTTCTTTTATTAATCAAGACCAATTTCTTGACGAACAACTGCTGCAATTTTTTCAACATAATATTCAACTAGTTCATCCGTTGGTGCTTCTGCCATGACACGTAATAATGGCTCTGTGCCTGAAGGGCGAACCAAGATACGGCCGTTACCATTCATTTCTGCTTCTGCTTCTTCAATGATGGCTTTAATGGCGGGAACGTCCATAACCCCTTCTTTATTTGAAACACGAATATTGACTAATTTTTGAGGGTAAATGGTCACTTCACCCGCTAATTCAGACAATTTTTTACCCGTTTGTTTCATTACATTTAATAATTGGATTCCAGATAATAAACCATCACCGGTTGTGTTAAAGTCTAAAAAGACCATATGACCCGATTGTTCACCACCAAAGTTGTAATCATTTTTCCGCATTTCTTCCACTACGTAGCGATCACCAACTTGAGTGATGACGTCTTTCAAGCCAATTGCTTCAACTGCTTTATGGAAGCCAAGATTGCTCATCACCGTTGTGACAATCGTATCATTTTTCAAGCGTTTTTGTTGTGCCAAATATTTCGCACAAATATACATGATTTTATCACCATCAACGATATTCCCTAATTCATCAACCGCAATAATTCGGTCACCATCCCCATCAAAAGCTAGCCCAGCATCTGCTTGTTTTTCAACGACAAATTCAGCTAGTTTTTCTGGATGAGTCGAACCTACCCCGTCGTTAATATTTAAACCATTCGGTGCTGTCCCCATGGTGTAAAATTCTGTTTCTAGATCGGCAAATAAGCGATTAACGGTTGGGGTGGTTGCCCCATTTGCTCCATCAATACAAACCTTCAAGCCAGCCAAATCACCTGTAATGGTTTGGGTTAAAGACTGCGAATATTTTAATAGACCTTCTGGAAACTCCTCCACAGTCCCTAAACCTTGAGCAGATGGTCGCGGTAAAATGTCTTCTTCTGCATCAAGCAATGCTTCAATTTCTAATTCTTGTTCATCAACTAGCTTAAAACCATCATTACCGAAAAATTTGATGCCGTTATCTTGCGCTGGGTTGTGTGAAGCAGAAATCATCACGCCGGCACTGGCTTTTTGAGTTCTTGTTAAGTAGGCAACTCCAGGTGTAGAGATAACGCCTAATTGGAACACTTCAATTCCAACGGATAACAAACCAGCAATTAAGGCGCTTTCTAGCAACTGACCTGAAATTCTTGTATCTCGGCCAACTAAGACACGTGGGCGTCTTTCACCAGTCTCGTGTTGACTTAAAACGTATCCCCCACAACGACCTAATTTAAAGGCTAATTCTGGTGTTAATTCCTTATTTGCTTCGCCTCGTACACCGTCTGTTCCAAAATACTTACCCATTATTTCTTTCTCCTTTGTGTTTCAAGTTTTTAATTATTTTATTGATGACGTGCTCGTCTCCGTTCCACTTAATCGTTTTTCGCTGCTAGTTTTAGAACTATCCGCAGGTGCATCCGATGCAGTCGATGTGTTCTTTGAAGAACTGGATGAATTCGCAGGTTCATCTTGTTTAATAAAGTTTGGTTGAATCGTTACTTCTACTTGTTGCGGTTGGATTATTAAACCCAAATCACTTGGTAAATCCAAGGTTTTTTTTGTTTTTTCTTTTATATTAGTGATATCTAGCGGAATACTTAAGCTAGTATAACTAGCTAATAAATCAGAAGAGCCGTATAAGGTGACACTGGCTGGATGCCATTCAAAGTCAAAGTGTGAAATATTTTCAGGCAGAGTACCCACCGGCGCAATCGATAAAGGCACCTCTTTACTAGGCATTTTTATCGTTAAAGTGACTTTGACCTTACTTGGTGATAAGACCGCATTCATGATTTCTCCTTTATCATTTAGGGCACTGAGCGAAACTTCTTTCGTCAAGTTCTTATCTAGCGAAGTTAAATTATCTAAACTTGCGCTGACTTGCGTAATTTGACTCATACTTTGATCCCCAGTCGTTACTTCCACTTCTGCTGGGGAACTGGTTGTTTCTGTTAATTCATAACCGGCTGCCAAGTTGTCTTTATTTATATGTACATCCACTGGAAATTTTTTTGTAATTAATTTTTCAATAGTGACCGTGATACTTATTGGATCAATCAAGGCCGTTACCCCAGTCGTTAAATTTTGAACTTTCAAGGGAACCACATGCGTCCCTTCTGATAAACCTGTTAAGTCAGCAACTACTCGAAAAGAACGAGTTTCTCCGTTGACTTCCCCACTTAATAAAACCCGATTCAAGCTACTCAATCGAACGGTAACGGTTGATTGATACCCTTGAATAAAATATTTATCGGTGTCATAGATTGGTTGGATCACGACGTCACTTAAAGTTTCTTCAATCGCGCTCGGCGAACTAATTGGATTTGAAACATTGGAGCCATTCGCGTTAAAAAAAAGTATCACACTAAATAACAAGGCCATAATTGCATACAATAAGTTGGTTTGTCGTTCTTTCTTAAACATTATTTATCACCTCGATTGACTTTATTAAAGTCTTGCCAAATCGCGACGAAAAAGTTCTTTTTCTCTTGTTTCTTTTCTTCTTGTCCAAGTAAGTCTCTCAACATCAGCAAGTATTCTTCTTGCGACAAATTTGAATACAGATGATTGCTGTAGGCAATGCTGATTTCACCCGTTTCTTCTGAAACAATTAAAGTTAAAGCATCACTCACTTCAGAAACGCCCACTGCTGCACGGTGACGCGTCCCAAAATGTTTTGGAATTAATAAGCTTTCTGACAGCGGCAAATAGGCACAAGCCACCGCGATTTTATCTTGCCTTACAATGACCGCACCATCGTGTAGTGGGGTATTGGGTATAAAGATATTAATCAATAACTCGGCTGAAATATCGGCATCTAAATGAATCCCTGTTTCAATATATTCATCTAATAAGGTGTTTTTTTCAATCGTGATGAGTGCGCCAATTTTCCGCTTGGCCATATACTGGAGTGCCTTATCAAAAGCACCAATAATTTGCTCACCGTTATCTCGTTTAACCTTCCCTGTCGTAAACATCGGGGTGCGCCCTAAATGTTCTAAGCCACGACGAATTTCTGGTTGAAAAATAACGATTCCTGCAATGACTCCATAAATAATTACTTGATCCATCAACCAAGAAAGTGTGTGTAGACCAATAATCTCTGCAATCGCTCGAATCGCGATGAATACCGCCACACCTTTTAACAACTGAATCGCTTTTGTTTTCCTTAATAACTGAATGAGTTTGTAGAGAATAAACCAAACGACCAAAATATCTAATAAATTGATGAATAGAGGACTCGATAGAAGGTCTGTAGAAAAAAATTGTCGCCAATATTCAAGACTAAATATATGCAGCCAATTCATTTGAGGCCCGCCCCCTTTCTTTTTTTGGTAACATTATTATAGCATAGGTGAAGGCAAAACCCCTTCGTTTTTTTCAGATTCCATTTTATTCAAAAGAAAAAAGACGTTCGTTACACTTCACTTTTATAAGCTCTTAATCTCATTTGGGCTTTTTAAAATGAAGTGCCAACCACGTCCAATCTTTATTTTCTTAATGTTAACGCTTCTTCAATGGTTCGATTAACCAATACCGATTGCGCATCCACTACCGGATAACCATGGTTTGGATATTGTGCTTCGATTAAAGACAGTTCTGTACAACCTAAAACGACTTGTTGACAGCCAGCTTTTTGAGTTTCAGCCAAAATTTCAAAATATAACGCTTGATTCAAGTAACCATTTTCCTTTATCTCATGATAAATTAGATGATTCACTTTTTGTTGTAAAGAAACACTTGGTAGATAAACTTCAAAACCTGCTGCCACTAATTCTTTTTCGTAAATGCCAGACTTCAGACTTCCTTCGGTACCTAAGAAAGCCACTTTCCCTGTTACTAATTTTTCTTGAACTTTTTTTACGGCTTCTTTGGGCATATGTAAAATTGGGATATTTGTCTGACTTTGTAACTCATCAAAGAAATAATGTGCGGTATTACAAGTCAAGACAATAAAAGCCGGTTTTAATAAATTTTGCTTTTCAATATCCGCTAATAAATAGGGCAACGGATTTTGAGCCTGCGAATCAAGAATATACGCCGTGCGATCAGGAACCGTCGCATGGTTAAATAAAACATAATTTAAATATTCTTGATCACAATGCGCATTGACTCTTTGATTGAGCAAATGAATAAAACTTTCAGTTGCCATCGTTCCCATGCCACCTAGGATGCTAAAGAAGTTTTCCATGGTTAACCTTCTTTCACTTGAAAATATTTTTTGAAACGTTCATGATAATTATAAAAAGCACGCTTCATTAATACATACCGGCGAAGAGATTTATCTTTAGTATAAAAAACCGTTGTTCCTACTTGGCCAGCCTTTAATAAGGCGATGCCACGTTCTTTTTCTTCATTATCTTTGGTATATTTGAGAAAAATCTTTGCAGGAACACCTAACCATAACTTGGAATCTTTTGTTTCTTTTTTTCCGTAAATGGTTTGAGTAAATGGTTTATTGAAAACTAAGTCTTCGGTAATTGCCTGCGCTAAATTCAAGCCATTCAAAGTTAAAAAGTAACTACTTCGACCTTGACGTAAATTAATTTCGAAAAGTTTGTACTGGCCATCGCGAGTATCGTATTTCATATCAAAATTGGCAAAACCGACATAATGAATGTCTTTTAAAAATTTCTCCATTAGTTGATATAGCTCTGGATCTTCATCTGGTAAAATCACAACATAATTGCCCACTGAACCTGGCGTTGGATCTTCTAATAGAGGATGTCCTAAACCCATCAAACGAACTTGATGGTTATGGTCGACATAGGCATTTAGGACGCGCATATAACTATCATCACCTGGAATAAAGTCTTGTGCAATCATCTCACTTTGATAACCGGCTTCATAAATCTTTTTAATCACCTGTTCAAACTCTTGGCGTTCTTGGATGATATACGCTTTTTTGCGACCTTCAAATTCAATTGAAAGCCACTCGACACTATTGGCAGGCTTCAAAGCAATTGGAAATGAAAATGGCATTTCTCCCACAAATTCCCCATTGACTAAAGAAGATTTGCGAATAATCAATGTCTTTGGATAAGGCAACTTGTATTTATCACAAGTTTCATAAAATTCGACTTTATTCACTAGTTGTTTAAATAAAGAAAAATCATTTGCGATAAAGGTGTAGTAAGGTGCCAGTACTTCTTTATTTTTTGATAATAATTCCGCGTAGCCATCGCCACAAGGAATTAATAAATAATTCATTTCTGGGTCTTGATAAGTCGTTTTAGCTAACTTGACTAAGCTATTGGTAAACACTGGGTCTTGAGAAAAGCCAGAAATCGTATGGACAGTCACAATTTTACTATATTTAGTTGGTGCTAAAATATGATCCGCATAAGCGATACTTTGAATTCCATACGCTTCATGAAAAGCCTTAGCCATTCCATAGACATTCATGTCACTACCCAATAGAATAGGGATAAATTTCTTTTGTTCCATGTAAATACACTCTCTTTTTCACGAATTTTCAATAAAAATATCTTACCATAAACAAATATGGGTGCATAGCGTTCCTTAAGAAAAGGTATAGAATTTTCTTTTATTATTTACTATTTACCCGTAGTTTGTCTGCAAATTCGTTGATTTTACGAATCCGGTGATTAATACCTGATTTTGAAATAGCACCTGAGGGGATCATTTCGCCTAATTCTTTTAGACTCACTTCAGGGTTTTCTAGTCTAAGTTCCGCAATTTCTTGCAATTTATCCGGTAGCGCCGACAACCCCACCCGATTCTCAATAAACTGAATATTTTCTATTTGCTTTGAAGCAGCATCGATCGTTTTATTCATATTTGCATTTTCACAATTAACAATACGATTAACGGAATTGCGCATATCACGAACAATTCGAACGTCTTCAAATTTTAGCATTGAATTAGTCGCCCCAATTAAGGTTAAAAAGTCTGCAATCTGCTCTGCCCCTTTTAAATAAGAAATATAACCATTTCTTCGTTCAAGGGTGCGGGCATTTAAATGATAGTAATTTAACATATCGCAAATGTCTTGGTTATGCTCTTCATAAGTCGAATAGATTTCTAAATGATAACGACTTGTCTCTGGATTATTGACCGAACCGGTTGCCATAAAAGCGCCTCTCAGGTAAGAACGCATTTTTTGGACATTTCCCATTATTTCATCCGAAACATGGCTGTGCACCATCATCCCTTCTAATATACCTAAATCATCCAAGACTTCTTTGGTTTCTTGCTTTAAGCGAACAATATAAACATTGTTTTTCTTTAATTTCATTTTGCGGCGAACGAGTAATTCACTACGCACCTGATAATGATCCTTTAACAGTGAATAAATTCGCCGAGCAATCGCGGCATTTTCTGTTTGCACATTCAAAACAAACTGTTGATTCGTAATACTAACCGAACCATTCATGCGAATCAGCGCCGCCAACTCCGCTTTAGCATGTTCACGATGCACTTCGAGTGTCGTTAACTCTTTTTTTACTTCTGCTGCAAAAGACATTTCATCACTTCCTTTAAATCATTCCTTTGCACTTGAGACGAGGCGCAGTAGCTCTTCAATTACTTTGTCCCCATCATGGAAGACGCCACCATCTTTTAATTCCAAAAAGTCCGTGGAAATTACACGACAGCCTTCCTCTCTTAGTCCTTGAAAATCATGGGTCACTTGCACTAAATATTCATCATACACTTCAAAATCCATATACCCTTCTGGAACATTTTCGGTATTAACGAGTACCGTATCAATAAAATTTTTCTTTAAATGTTGATGCAATACACGCACATGATCACAGTCGGTAAAGTGTTCCGTTTCGCCTTTTTGCGTCATAATGTTACAAACATAAGCAATCTCCGCCTTGGTTTGTGCCAAAGCCTCGCCAATTTCAGGAATCATCAGGTTTGGTAAAATGCTTGTAAATAAACTACCTGGACCAAGAACAATTAAATCCGCTTCTAAAATGGACGAAACAACTTTGCGAGAAGCTTTTGGCGGACAGCCATTTTTTTGGCTGGTCACATAAACATGGTCAATCGTTTTTCGATCCGTTGCAATTTTTGATTCACCTGAAATACTCGTTCCATCTTTAAAGACCGCGTGTAAAACAAGTGGTTCATCACTTGAAGGGTACACATTGCCATTAACGTGCATCATTTTAGTCAGTAACTGAACCGCTTCATAAGTACTTTCGCGCATTTCAGCCATTGCCGCAATAATTAAGTTACCCAGAGCATGGTTTGCCAGAAACTTATCTTCTTTTTTAAAGCGGTACTGAAAAATATCAGAATAAAGTTTCGGCATATCAGATAACGCTACTAAAACATTGCGTAAATCACCAGGTGGCGCAATGGTTGTTAGTGATTCACGCAACTCACCACTACTCCCACCATCATCAGCGACTGTTACAATGGCGGTGATATCCACGCCTTCATGACGTAAACTTTTTAAAAGAACAGGTAATCCGGTTCCGCCACCAATCACCACAATTTTAGGTTTACGAATCCGGTACGTTTTCATTTTCATGAGCGATTAACCGTCTCTTTCCGCTTATCTTTGTCACGATGGGTCATGTTCACTTTATAATCTTTAGATAAAGCCTCACCAATTCTTTTCGTCAAGGCTACCGAACGATGCTGACCACCTGTACAGCCAATCGCCACCGTTAAGCTACTTTTCCCTTCTTTGATATAGCCGGGCATAATACTATGTAACAAATCATAAAATTTTTGATAAAAACTTTCAGTTTCAGGAAAACTCATCACATAATCGTAGACAGGCTGATCGAGACCGGTTTGCGGTCGTAATTCGCCAATATAATGTGGATTCGGTAAAAAACGTACATCCATGACGATATCTGCATCAATCGGAAGCCCATATTTAAAGCCAAAAGAAACCATTTCTATTCGGAAACCCGATTCTTTCGAAGAGCGAAACTCCTGGTTAATTTGTTCTCTTAATTGTCTTGGTGTTAAATTGGTTGTATCAATCACAATCGATGCGCGGGTTTTTAGTTCCGCTAAAATGCCTCTTTCTTTGCGAATTCCTTCGGTAACTAAACCGTCCATCGCAAGTGGGTGTGTTCTTCTTGTTTCTTTGTAACGAGAGACTAACTCATTATCAGATGCCTCTAAAAATAAAAGACGCGTGTCAATAAAAGCCGTATTTTCTATATCTACTAACATATTTTGGATTTCTTCAAAAAACGAACGTGAACGTAAATCCACCACTAAAGCAATTTTGGTCACCTTCCCCGATTCTCTGACTAATTCCCAAAATTTAGGCACTAGATTGGGGGGCATATTATCAATACAAAAATAACCCATATCTTCAAAACTTTGAATCGCTACTGTTTTTCCCGCGCCACTCATCCCAGTGATTATGACTAATTCTAAACTTTCAGCCATTGCCCTCACTCCTTTTCAATCGATTAAACTATTATAACATTCCAGGCGTA
>CAYNOA010000047.1:0-11686 GCA_964398695.1 uncultured Enterococcus sp.
GTTTGAAATTAGCAGAAATCGATATCAACCGCAAAATGTTAGCTGACTTAGCAGTTCATGATGCTACTGCATTTACTGCCCTTGCTGACCAAGCAAAAACAGCTTTAGCTAAATAAGGCTAAAACAACTGATTGATCAAGGTTAGGACTGTGACAGACTTCTGTCACAGTTCTTTATTTTTTGCGAATAAACGGTGTGATAGAGGTCATTTTTACCGCAATCTCGCTTTTTCATGGAAATTTTAAATAAATTTTTAAGCGAGAACGAAAAGAAGGCAAAAAAATAGACCTAACAGGATTTTATGTTTATTTTTCATACAATTGATAACAACGTATTGATTGTTAATAAGTTATCTTGCATTTTAAACACCTATTAGGCCCTATTCAGTTCGTAAGAAATCTTTCAAACTCCCACACCTTTCTTTTGTTAAAAAATCATTGTTCTTATGTGTGTTTTTATCACACGTTCTTATTCCTTTTCATTTAGAGTTTGCATTCACCTTATTTCCTTACAAAATCTATTTTACTTTGAAATGAAGATTGGGAATCTATTATTCCTTACATCTTTATTATACGGATAAGACGATAAAATGCAAGCGTCTACACTCGAGGGAGGAGATTCTTTTTTTTTAAGAACACGATACTTAGTTAATCCGGGATAAGATACCAATCAACCAACTGTCAAAAGTGACCTGCTTAATTGTCTGGATGATTAAATAGAGCGTGTCAACTAAAAGTATTCGTTCATGTGGCAAAAAGCATCGTGTGAGGATAGCTTTTATTTTCTGAAATTAGGGCGATAAAAGAATAAGTGATTCTTTTATTCGCACTGTAGTAAAATAGAGATAAAGGGATTAAAGGAGGGGTAAAATGTATGTTCTTTTGTTCATCATTTTATTGATCGGGCTAATTTTTTGCCTAGGTGCTTGGAAAGCAAGGAAAAATGCTCCTTTACATGCGCTATTTCTAGGTCTTTTAGGTAGTAGTGGTGTTATTGTTAGTGGTTATTTGCTCTTTTATCTAGTTGTTTTTTATTTTAGTTAAGGAAACAAGGGGCGCTAAGTATTGGCCCTTACTTGTAAAATTGTTTCCTGATTTTGTACGAAGTCCGAGCAAATTAAAACCAAACGTCTTTTGATTTGATTAAAATCGACGTTTGGTTTTTTTATGTATAAGAAGTGATAATCTAAAAAGTTGCGCTTAAGTCGTCACACGCGTTTGAGCAAAAGACGATAAAATTTTTAATCCCGGCGCAAGGCTTCCACGGGATCAAGATTGGCGGCTTTGTTAGCGGGTAAGAAACCAGCGATAACGCTAATGACAATACTGACCAAGACGCCGGCCAAAGCGTATTCCCAAGTCAGGTGTAAAATGGTCGTACCAAATAATTTTTCGACGATTTGATTTCCGATAAGGGTGAGCCCTTTGGCAATGGCCACTCCAATGAAACCACTAAACAGACCCACTAAAAACGCTTCAGCAGCAAAAATTCGGCGAATATCTTTTTTTCGACCGCCAATGGCTTTAATTACGCCAATTTCTTGGGTCCGTTCAACCACACTGATATAAAGGACCGTTAAAATCATAATCGCAGAAACAAAAAGTGAAATCCCGGCAACTCCAGTTAGAATGTAAGTAAAGATATCCAGCATTTGAGTGAATACTTCACTGATGGCATCCGTTGTTGAGCCAGCGTAACCGAATTCTTTCGTAGCAGCTTTGATAGCAGGCGTAAATTCTTCGGATTCAGAGGTTAAATAAACAACATTTGTGGCCACTTCAAAACCAGCGGCTTGGTTGAGCTGTTCAAAATCGTCCCAATTCATCAAGACAGAATCAAAGAGGGCAGCTGGCCCAATTGCAGCTCCGGGCGTAAAAATACCACTAACGACAAAATTACCTTGTAAGGCACCGGCTGTAACGCTTAGATTAACCTCAACTGTTTGTCCAATTGCTTGATTTGCTTCACCGAAAATGGTCGTTGCAATCCCTTCAGTTAATAGAATTTCACCTGTTTTAGGCATCGCTCCGGCTAAGATATTTGAAGCAGTTAAGTTGGGTGAAACGGTTGAAAAGTTCATAAAGGTTTGCTCGTTCTCTTCAAAAACAAGTGAATTTCCAGTAAAGGCAAAAGTTGAAAAGCCCTCGGTTACCTCTTTTACATGTGGAATATTTCTTAGTTGGTCAAGATTTTCAGTGGCAAAATCAATTTCTTTTGGTCCCATTGGTGTATTTCCAGGTGCAAAAGGTACGTTATCTGGCGCAAAAGGAGCAATCTCTTTTGTTGAAGTATTCGGGGCCGCTTGTGTTTGGGCTGCTTGTTCTTCGCGAATCTTTTTGGCGGCGGCCGTTTCGGTCTCTTCCGTCATTCGGGCTTCGATAACAAAAGGATTGACGTTTTCGTTCATGGTTTTTGTTAAATATTCATTTACGCCAAGCCCTAAAGAAAGCATTAAGATGATACTCATAATACCGATACTACCACCTAAAGCAATTAAGATATTGCGACTTAATTTTTCTTTCATATTTAATAAGGCTAAACGGATGGCTGAAAGAAAAGTCAGATTTTTATTAGGTGTTTTACTTTCTTTTAAATAATCAGGTCGAACGTCTAACTGCCCGCCTTCATTTTTCTTGTCAGAAACGATTTTCCCATCAGCGATCGTAATGACTCGACTGGATTGAGCGGCGACTTTTTCCGAGTGGGTTACTAAAATAACCAATTTTCCACTTGCGGCAATCTCTTTAATAATCGCCAAAACTTGTTCGCTTGTTTCAGAATCGAGTGCGCCGGTTGGTTCATCGGCAATAATGATATCTGGATTATTGACTAAGGCACGGGCAATGGCGACCCGTTGTTTTTGTCCCCCAGATAATTGATTGGGCTTTTTGTTTAAATGATTTTCTAACCCTAATTGCGTGAGAGTTTGCGTGGCTTGTTTTACGCGCGTTTTTTTATCAACATTTGACAAAGTCATTGCAAGCATCACGTTATCTAAGACAGAAAGGTGCGAAATCAAGTTGAAACTTTGAAAAACAAAGCCGATTCGCTCCTTATGAAATTGGACCAACTCTTTTTCTTTGTAGTCACCAATATTTTCGCCAGCAACTAAAATTTCACCTGAAAAATCAGAATCAAGCCCACCTAAGACGTTCATTAAAGTCGATTTTCCGCTACCAGACTCCCCGATAATGGAAACTAATTCACCTTTATCAAAGGATAATTGGATATCTTTTAACGCGTGGAATTTTTGTTTATCGCCAAGGGGATAGTATTTGTTTAATGCCTTTACTTTTAAAAATGTCATAAATTTCACCTTTCTAAAAAAGTGAGTAATCACTCACTTTTGGATTTACCACAGTATAGAGCGAAAAACATTACTTGTCAAGAAAATCTTATTTTTCTAAGCCTTTTGCTAAGAAATCTAAAAGATAACGAATTTCAAGCTTTCTTTGTTCAAGAGTGGTCGGCTGCATATCTTGTGAAAGAATAAAGGTGACTAAAGGCCCAATCATCAAACGAAAAATAAGCTCATTTGGATAATCAACCATCTCATTTCTTTTTTTTAAGGCATCAAAAATGCTATTAATTTCTTGGATAATTGTTGGCGGGATAAGTTCAAATAATTGTTGACGCAAAGTTTCTTGATACATAAATTCCATAGAAATCACTTTGATAACTTTAATATTTTCATCTGCTTTTTCCAGTAAAGGGGCGAGCAATGTTTCTAAAAACTGTCTTAAATTTTGATGCGCCATTTCTTTTTTTGCTTGGTTTAATTGGATTGACCATTCTTGCACCAAGGTGAGTTTGACCATTGGAATTAAAGTCGCATATAAAAGGTTTTCTTTTGAACCAAAATGTTTGAAAATGGTTCCTTCTGCGACATTGGCTGCTGTAGCGATATCTTTGGTAGAAGTATTCGAATAGCCTTTTTCAGCAAATAAGGTTAAACTTTCCGTTAAAATGGCTTGCATCTTGGGTGTTAATTTTTGGTTATCTTTTAAGCGTTGTTCAAAGGTTTGTAAAATAGAGTTCATTCATCATCGTGCTCCTTTTGCTAATCAATTAGCTCTAGTATAACTGAAAAAAGACAAAAGAGGGATGATTCTTATTTTTTCTTCAGACTTAAAGCTAAAAACGCCTCAGTGAAGGGATTGTTCTAAAGCCGAATCACTAAGGCGTTTAATCGCTATTTTTTTATAATGTTTTCGCAAAACAAATAATCTGATTGACTTTCGTAAAACCTGTCGCTAAATGAAAGTTTAAACTGGCTTCATTTTCGAACTCACAATCACTGGCAAATTCGCGGCAATTTTTTTCTTTTGCCCAATTTTGACAAGCTTGAAGCAGAGCCGTAGCAATCTTTTTTTTACGATAATCTTTTTGAACGTAAATCCCTTCTAAGTAGCCCACCGGTGAAAGGGTTGTCCCTTCCACGTAATCGTAGCGTAATTGGCACTGCGCAAAGCCAATCGGAGTGTCACCTTGAAAAGCTAAAAAATAGGCTACTCCTGCTTTTTCTAAGTTGTCTTGTATTTCCTTTAAGCAATCTGGCAGTGGGTGATGTGGCCAACATTCGTGTACGAGTTGGGCAAGAATTAGGGACTCTTTTCGCTGTGCTTGTCTAATCATTTATTTGTTCCTTTTGAGCTTCAAATGTTTTGAGAAACTTTTGATGGATTTCAGGATGGCTTCGGCGCAATTGCAATAAGCGATTGGATTCTTTGGCTAAAAAACAGTGCTTACTTGTACCGCTTGTCAGTAGATTACCGGTTTTTGGCTGGACAATTTGATAAGAAAAATCAAGACGAGTCCCGGTATATTGCTCAATTTTGACGGTGATTTTGACGGCATCTTCGTAGCGAATCATTTCTTTGTACTCGCAACTGACGGCTAAGACTGGGATAATAATGCCTGCTTCTTCTATTTTATAGTAAGGTAAATCTAAAAAAGCCAACCAATCGACCCGTGCTTCTTCAAACCAACGAATATAATTGGAATGGTGGATAATCCCCATCTGATCAGTTTCATAATAATGCGGTTGGCGTAAATAGCCGGAATAAGTCATGGTATCTCTCCTTTATTTTTAGGTTAAATAAGTTGCAAAAAAATCAGTAACGCGTGTCATCGTGTCGCCTTTTACTAAGTGTTTTTCTTCCGCTGAAACAAATTGAATGTTTGGTTGGGTAACATTTGTGATAAATTGCTGAACATCCTCGTAAGGGATCTTTTCATCAAGTGTGCCATGCCAAAAAAGTAAAGGACGGTTGTATAATTTTTCTGGTTGGGAAGATAAATCGTAAGCGTCAATCCAACTAACTAAAGATTCATAATCTTCAGGTAAAAAAAATCCAGCGGCTCGGGCGTGGAGTTGAATGCGTTCGCGGTATTGAATCAGTGCAGGTGACCCCATAATACAAGCGGCAGCGGTTATTTCAGGGTGTTTTGTTAGGAGTGCACAAGTCGTCATCCCCCCCATTGAAACCCCGCCAACACCAATTTTACCATTGGTTACTCCTAAATTTTCAAAAAAATCAACAATAAAGGCAAACTCAAATAAATTACTTTGAATACTATTCCAAAAAGTTAGCGAAGGAATCGGTGAGCGCTCGGTTTTGCGCTCACCGTGATTGGCAGCATCGGGTAAAATAACACGAAAACCTTGATGTGCCAATTTTCGACCTTGTGTTAAGACGAGTTCTTTGGCTGTTTGCCAACCATGATAATAAATCACTAAAGGTAGCGGTTCGTAAATTTTGGTATCATCAACGACCTCTAAGATTGGAATATTACCGATTTTTCTTTTTCTGATAGCTAATTTCATTTTTTCACCTCAGAATTAGTATAACGAAAATAATCATTGGGTGTCATCTTTTTCGCCTGCTTCCTCTGTTTATTGTACGCGAACTTGCACCACCCCTAATTCAATGGCCTTTACAACGGAAGTAAGAGCAGAAGTCGTACCTAACTTATCATTAATTGTGTAAAGGTGATTGCGGACCGTTCGCTCGCTAATCGCTAACTCTTGGGCAATAGCTGTTTGTTTCTCGCCTTGTGCCAAACGCTGTAAAATTTCTCTTTCTCGTGGGCTAAGGGAGGGAAGCATCGCGTCCGTGTTTTTAAGTGGGAAAATTTTTTCATGGTGAAAGTGAATTTTTTCAAGCTGGGTGACGAGCCAATCAATGGAGCAACTTTTATCAAAAAAGCCGTAAGCACCAATTTTTTGTGTTTGGTCATGGTATTCAAGCAAATCAAATCCTGAAAGAAAGACGAGTTTAATTGGAAATGTTTGCAAAATTTCTTTTCCGAGATTAATCCCATTGATGGCGCCCATGTGGATATCCATTAAGACAAGATCCGGTTGATAACAAGCAATTGTTTCGATAGCTAAAGATGGGTCGATTAAGTGTTTAAATGCGTGGATACTCGGATAAGTCGTTAAAGTGAGTTCTAAACTTTTCCCAATTAAATAATGATCATCAATTAGCAAAATTTTCATCGTCTTCTTCCTTTCGTTTCATTAGTGGAATGGTAATTTTAATATTTACTCCAGAAAATGAATCCGTTGGAGGGAGTAAAGTAAAGGTGCCGTTTAGCCACTTTAAATCATTTTTGATTGAAAGTAGTCCGATGTGCGCATGATTTTGCAGGAGAGTTTGTTCAAAGTTTTCGATATCAAGAATCCCTAGACCATTGTCTTGAATAAAAAGCGTTAAAATCGATTGGTGAACCGTAATTTTAGTAAAAGCCTGTGTTGCTTGGGCGTGTTTTCCGATGTTTTCATTTAACTCTTTGATCATTCGATAAAGGGGGGCAACGAGTCTAGTAGGGAGGTCAAAGTTTCTTTCTCAATGAAAAGTAAAATTTGTTGCAGGGTATCGTCGTTTGAAATCTTGCATTAAAATAGCGATATTATCAGCTAAAGGGATGTGATACAACATCGAAGGAGCGATATGAAAGATTTCTTGACGAATAGAAGTAATTGCTTGTGCCAAAGCATCATTAACTAGCTTTTTAATCGTTATGTCCCCTTCAAGTTGTGTTGTAAGTGTTTTTAGTGCGATAATTGTTTGTAAAATATCATCGTGTAAATAATCGGCTTGTCTCTTTTTTTGAGCTTCAAGGCTATTAAACAGTTTTTCCTGTAGTTGTATGTTGGTGTCTAACGACGTCTCAATGGCTGATTTTTGTGCAAGGTGGAGGAAGCGCACCATTTGGATGAGCTTGAAATACTTTTCAATAAAGGCCCGGATTATTAAATCTGATGTTTCTTGGTCCCTTTGTTCAAAAAACAACCAAATATTTTCACTCCGCACTTCAAGGTGGAGCCAATTGTAAGACAAATCTTGATGAACAAATGCGCCTTGTTTAGCGAATAAATCAGGTATTTTACTTAAAGCAATTTTTTTTAAGTTCGCTCCTTTTTGACTGAGTGTCAGGTAGTCGTTGCCACTTTTTAGTAATACTAAGAAACAGGGGCTTTTTAGTTGTTCTTCTAGTGAAAAAGTAAGCAGCTTTACGACTTCTTGCAAAAATTGATGATAGGTTACTTGATCCAATAATTCCTTTTTTTCAAAGAGAAATTCTTTTTGGGCTTGTCCTTGTTTCTTTTGTTGTAGCATCCGCCCTTTTCGGATGAAAAAAAGACTGAGAGAAGTACCAATCACAATTTGAAGAAAACTAAGAAAAAAGGAGTTTGACAAAAAAGCCATGCATAAGGCGATGCTAAAACTAACAAATAAAAGAATAAGCACTTCAAACCAGCTAGTTGGCAGTTGTAGATAATATTCTTTGCTTAATAAGTAAGCCAAACTGCTTATACTCAAAATGAGAGGTAGTTCAACAAAGATTGCACTTTGTCCACTAATCATTGAAAAAGGCGAAAAATTGCTAGTCGATAAGAGAAAAGCAGAAAGCAATAAACCGCTAACTGAAAAATTTAATATTTGTTGATGCCTTGAAGAAAGTAGCCAATTTTTTCTTTTTAAATAGGAGACAAAGAGAATATAGACGAAGGCATAAAAAACTAAAAGGCTAAAATATGGATAGAAGGAAAAAGCGAAAGCAATCAAGCTAAGGCTTGTACTGAAAATGAGCCTCATCTTGATCCCAGTCACGCGCTTTGGCAGTTCATCGGCTACAAAAGCTTGGAGAAAAGCAAAAAGTAACAAGGGGACAAAGGTAAAACAAAGAAAACGAAGGACTAAAAAAATACTAATGTCCATTTGGCCAAGAAAAATACCAAAGGCAAGCGAAAGTGTTAAATATAAGTAAGTAGTTCTTGCTTGATTAATTGGTGGTTGTAAAAAAACCAAACTACCAATAAATAAGATGAAAAAACAAAGCAAAAGTTGGAATTGTTTTTCTGGTGACGCAATAAAGAAAGCCCAGTTTGAAAGTAACCATCCGCTTATTAAGGTCCAGGATGTAAATAAAAAAGCCTTGGGAATGAATTTATTCATCATGTTTTTTTCCTCTACTCGCTTGATAGCTTAATCATAACAATTGAGTCGTGGAGAAGTCTAGTAAGAGTTGTTTTTTTTCCGCTTTTACTCATTTATTCTTTTGTTTTTTTCCTTTACAATAAAAATAGGCAGAAAATAAAAGCTTGGAGGGAGAAAAGATGAATCGTCAAGAAAATCTACTTGATTATTTAAAGGGTAAATGGACCATGCAATATTTGTATACGAATGCCTACTTAAAAAAAGAAAAGAAACGTTATCCAATTGGGATGGCTTTGTTAAATGGTTTGATTGCGATTTTAGCGGTGAAGCTACCGGTTTTTATCGTGGCGGAAGATTTTGACCTCCCCATGGGAACGTTTGGCGGGATGAATTTAAGCGGGAATGAAAATGTTTGGATTTATTGGCTGACGCTAGGAATTTTACTCTGTGTTCATATAATTGCGTATCTTTATCAAAATAAACAGGGGTTGTTTTTTAAAGGCCGGATTAATTTTCCAACAATTATAGGCCTATTATGGTTGTTTTTCTTTCAGGAGCGTTTACGTTATTGGGCAGCCGGATTCGCGATTGTTACCGGGGTGCTCTATCTTGCCTTTTATTTTAAGTGGCAAAAGAACCCATAGAAAAAACTTGACTTTCTTTTCGTTCTCCTGTAATTTATACATACTATAAGAAAAATCAGTGAAGGATCGAGTACGTAAACTTTTTACTTTTTAGAGAGAATGACCGTGGCTGAGAGTCATTTAAGCAAAAAACTACGAAAAGACAGTCTGGAGATGAGAGGAAGCAAAGCCTCTACGTGTACGAGCGTTAATCGTTTTGAGGAAAGTTTTTTATCTGATTTAATTACTAAACTTTCAAATTTAGGTGGTACCACGTGAATGTTCGCGTCCTTGTGTAAACAAGGGCGTTTTTTTGTTTTTATTTTGAAGGAGGATTTGTGATGAATTATCAAGGCCCAAAAGGCACCCATGATATTTTGCCAGGAGAAGTAGAAAAATGGCAATTTTTAGAAGAAACGGCGCGTTTAATTTTTAATGATTATCAATACCAAGAGATTCGGACCCCAATGTTTGAACACATTGAAGTCATTACGCGTAGTGTCGGGGATACGACCGATATCGTAACGAAAGAAATGTATGATTTTTATGATAAGGGCGAGCGTCACATTACGTTAAGACCAGAAGGCACGGCACCGGTTGTTCGTTCTTTTGTGGAACATAAATTATTTGGCCCGGAATATGCCAAACCCTACAAAGTTTTTTATACTGGCCCGATGTTTCGTTATGAACGTCCACAAAAAGGTCGACTCAGACAATTCCACCAAATTGGGGTCGAGGCTTTTGGCTCAGAAAATCCGGCAACAGATGTTGAAACGATGGTCATGGCACTTGATTTCTTTAAACAATTAGGCTTAAGTGAATTACGTTTAGTGATGAATACACTTGGTGACCAAGAAACACGTCAAAATTATCGTCAAGCATTAATTGACTATTTGACGCCACATAAAGAAGCCTTAAGTGAAGATTCTCAGCGTCGTCTACTCGAAAATCCATTGCGTGTCTTAGACAGTAAAGACAAGCGCGACCAACAAATCGTTGCAAAAGCGCCTTCGATTTTAGAGTATTTAAGTGAAGCTTCGCAAAAACACTTTGATGAAGTGACTGCGATGCTTGACGCACTTGAAGTGACTTATGAAATTGATAAAAACATGGTGCGTGGCTTGGATTACTATACGCATACGATTTTTGAAATTATGAGTGACGCAAAAGGCATGGGTTCTCAAAATACGATTTGTGCGGGCGGTCGCTATAATCAATTAGTGGCCGACTTAGGCGGACCAGAAACGCCTGGTTTTGGTTTTGCTTTAGGAATGGAGCGTGTCTTACTAGTGTTAGAAGCACAAGGGGTCGCTTTACCAACCCAGCACGAACTAGATGCCTACATCGTAAATTTAGGTGAAGCAACGAATATCGAGGCTTTGAAAGTTGTACAAAGTATTCGCCAAGCCGGTTTTTCAGCAGATCGCGATGTTTTAAATCGTAAAGCCAAAGCACAATTTAAAACTGCCGATAAACTAGGCGCAAAACTCGTGTTAACGATTGGCGAAAGTGAATTAGAGTCAGGCGTCATTAATGTCAAAGCAATGGCGACCAGAAAAGAAATTCAAGTACCACTAACCGATATTTATCAAAACTTTCCAGCAGTTTATGACGAATTAATGAAAGAAGAGGAAATTTAAATGGCAAAAAGAACGGTTTACAATGGTCGGGTGACCAAAGAGTATTTAGGGCAAAAAGTTACTTTAAAAGGTTGGGTGCAAAAGCGCCGGGACTTAGGAGGCGTCATCTTTATTGACTTACGCGACCGTGAAGGCTTAGTGCAAGTAGTTTTTAACCCAGAGTTATCAAAAGAAGCTTGGGAGATTGCAGATACTTGTCGGAGTGAATACGTGATTGAAGTCTACGGAGAAGTCATTGAACGCGCCCCTGAAGCAATCAACCCGAAAATTAAAACGGGCGAAGTGGAAGTAATGGTTGAAGCAATTACCATTTTAAGTAAAGCGAAAACACCAGCATTCCCAATTGAAGACGAAGCCAATGTTGGTGATGAAGCTAGAATGAAATACCGCTATTTAGATTTACGTCGTCCAAAAATGACGCAAAACTTAATGATGCGTACCAGAGTAACCCAAGCCATTCGTCAATATTTAGATGGGGAAGAGTTTTTAGATATCGAAACCCCATATTTAGCAAAATCAACGCCAGAAGGTGCACGTGACTACTTAGTGCCTTCACGTGTTCATCAAGGTGAATTTTATGCGTTGCCACAATCACCACAAATTTTTAAACAGTTATTAATGAACGCGGGCTTTGATCGCTATTACCAAATCGTTCGTTGCTTCCGTGATGAAGACTTACGTGGGGATCGTCAGCCAGAATTTACCCAAGTCGATATTGAAACAAGTTTCTTAACCGCAGAAGAGATTCAAACAACGACGGAAGAAATGTTAGTTAAAGTCATGAAAGACGTAAAAGGCTTAGAAATTACTGCGCCATTCCCACGTTTGTCTTGGCAAGAAGCGATGGATCGTTTTGGTAGTGATAAACCAGATACCCGTTTTGCAATGGAATTAATTGATTTGTCAGAAACCGTCAAAGACATTGATTTTAAAGTCTTTCAAAGAAAATCCGATAAGGCATTTCTTTAAAAAGTGT
>CAYNOA010000048.1:0-11606 GCA_964398695.1 uncultured Enterococcus sp.
CAGTTTTAACTGGAATTTTAATTTGAGGAATATCGACTTCGCCCAACTGAACGACTTCATCGGCTGATCCTAATCGATCGTATTTTTTATCTTTTGACCAATTTTCTAAATAAACGACTAATTGAACTTCCATTGAACCGCGCACCGCACTCGCACCAAAGAGGGTCATGACATCAATAATCCCAATTCCGCGAATTTCAATTAAATGCTCTAAAATCCGTGGAGGTTCCCCAATTAAGGTAAGTTCATCTTGTTTATAAATATCTACTCGATCATCAGCAATCAAGCGATGCCCTCTTTGAATCAATTCTAGCGCGGTCTCGCTTTTACCAATGCCGCTATCTCCTTGAATTAAGACACCTAAGCCATAAACATCTACTAACACTCCATGAACGTTGGTTCTTGGCGCTAACTGCCCTTCTAGGTAACTCGATAACTCACCCATTAAGCGCGACGTTGAAATTTTAGAACGCAAAATAGCAATCCCATTTTCTTCACAAGCTTGTAGCATTTCATTTGAGACATTTAATCCTCTAGAAATAATGAATGCGGGCGTATCTTCTGAACACATACGACGAATAACCATTAAACGCTCTTCTGCCATCATTTTTTCTGCAAAAGTAATTTCTTTACTCCCAAATAATTGAATGCGATTATGTGAATAATAACTAAAATAACCTGTTAATTCTAATCCTGGACGAGAAATATCGCCGGTTGTAATATTACGATTTAGTGCTTCTTCATCACCAGTAACAACTTCAAGTCCTAGTGCTTGAACCAGTTCACTGACTTTGACAACTTCTGCCATTTGTTTTCCTCATTTCTATTCTATACTTATTTCTCTATTTTATCATTGTCTGAAGAAAGTTACTACTAATGTAAAAAATTCTCTCATCTTTTTTGTTATTTATGCTATCATGAAATAAAGGAGGTTTTTAAAAGATGAAGTTCTCAGACTACCAATATACACGTCCAAATTTTGATGCCTATCAACAAGATTTTTTACAAACTTTACAGACGCTAAAAGAAGAAACCCATTTAGAAAAAGCACAAGAGGCCGTCAATCACCTCAATGAGTTGAGAGGGCAGATTGATACGGCCTATAATTTAGCACTGATTCGTTATTCGATTAATACCAATGATACCTTTTACGAAGCAGAAGATGCTTATTGGAATGAATATCAACCGCATTTTCAAAATTTAGATTTTGAATTTTACCAAGCGTTATTAAATTCACCGCTATTAGAAGAATTAAAAGCAGTTTATCCAAAAACGCTTTTCTTATTTGCTGAAAGTCGAGTAAAGACTTTTAGTCCGGAGTTAATTCCACTTTTCCAAAAAGAGAACCAATTAAATTCAGAGTATTCTAAATTGGTTGCTTCTGCTCAAATTCCTTTTGAAGGAGAAGTTCGTACGCTTTCTCAACTAGCCCCATTTACCCAAAGCACCGAAGCAACTATGCGGAAAAGAGCAACCGAAAAAATAACAGGATTTTATGCAGAAAACGAAGAAAAATTTGATGAAATCTACCATCAAATGGTTCAAGTTCGAGCACAAATTGCAACGAGCTTAGGCTTTCATAACTATGTTGAATTTGCGGATGTCTTAATGAATCGTTGGGATTATAATCGACCAATGATTGAAATTTATCGTCAAGAAATTTTGAATAAGATTGTCCCCTTAACTCAAAAACTCTATCAACGACAAGCCCAAAGAAACCAACTAGAACATTTAGCCTTTCATGACCTACCTTTAGTTTATCCTAATGGGAATGCAACACCCAAAGGAACACCTGAAGAATTAGTTGCGATTGCACAAAAGATGTATCATGAATTGTCACCTGAAACCGGCGAATTTTTTGATTTTATGGTTGAAAATGACCTTTTAGATTTATTAAGCAAGACAGGTAAACAAGCGGGCGGGTATTGTACCTATATTCAAAACTATGCTTCTCCTTTTATTTTTGCCAATTTTAATGGGACTTCGCACGACGTCGATGTGTTAACGCACGAAGCTGGCCATGCTTTTCAAACCTACGAATCCCGTTGGATCAAAGAACCAGAAATTGTCTTTCCAAACTATGAATCTTGTGAAATTCACTCGATGTCGATGGAATTTATTGCTTGGCCATGGATGGAACAATTCTTTAAGGATGAGACGAATAAATATAAGTTCGATCATTTAGCAAGTGCCTTGCAATTTTTACCTTATGGCGTCTTAGTCGATCATTTCCAACAAGAAGTTTATGAAAATCCAGAGTGGTCACCTAAAGAGCGCAAAGCTTGTTGGCGTAAATTAGAGAAACAATATTGCCCAGAACGTGATTATGCGTTATTTCCAGCACTAGATAATGGTATTTATTGGTTCCGCCAAGGTCATATTTTCACTTCTCCTTTTTATTACATTGACTACACCCTAGCACAAGTTTGTGCCTTCCAATTTTGGAAAAGATTTAATATTGATGAAGACCCACTTGCTTGGTCCGATTATTTAAAAATTTGTCAAGTCGGTGGTACGAAAACCTTCTTGGAAATTCTGAATTTGGCGCAACTACGCGCGCCATTTGAGGCAGGCGCGCTTGATGAAACGATTGTCCAAGTCGAGCGTTACTTAGACTCAATTACAGAAGAGCAGTTATTCTAAAAGAACAAAAAACTCGAAAACACGGCCATAACACGGCTGCGAATTCGAGTTTTTTTATGGTTAGTTTCTTAGATTTTTAACTTTTTTTGAGGAAAAATGCTGACTAACAACTAAATTAACAAAAGAGAAAATAATTGCCGCAAGCATTGCCGCACCAAATGAAGAAAAACCAAAGTTATAACTTCCGACAATTTGAGCCGTCCACTGCAAAATCAATGCATTGATTACGAAACTAAATAAACCTAAAGTTAAAATCGTTAATGGCAAAGACAAAAGGATTAAAATGGGTTTAACTAACATGTTTAATCCCCACAAAACAAAACTGGCTACAAACGCAATCGTAAAATTTTTAACAAAAATCATCTCAGGAAAAATAACTGTCAGCGAAATAAACGTCAACATATACATCAAGATTTTATGATAAAAATTCACTAAAAATCACTCCAGTTATCATCATCGACTTTTTCCGCTTCTTTTTTTTGAGAAGAACGTGATTTTTCATAGTTTTTTTGAGTACGCGAGTAATGATTATTGTGTCCGTAAGAATCATTGTTTTTATCCGGTGCAGGAATAATAACCGCCAATAAGATGTATAGTAAAACGGGTGAGCCCATTCCCATTAGTGAGATAAATACGTACACAATTCGCACAATGGTTGGATCAATATTAAAATACTCGGCAATCCCAGCTAAGGTCCCTGATAAAACGACATTCGTTTTTGATTTAGTTAATCTTTTTTGCATGGATGTCCTCCTCCTATTCTGCATTTTTTAAATAAATACTACCTGTTGTTGTTGATAAATCGATTTGCGCCATTTCTTCTTTTACGCGACGAATTTGAAGCAATTTGTTCATTTGTTCGGTTTTTTCACGCACAATTTCGTACTCACTCAGACGATTATGGATATTTCCAAAACTTGTTTTCATTTCTCCTTCAAATCCAACTTCACTTGCCCAAGCGACTTTCACATCACCATTTACCGTGGTTGCCTTGATCCGACTGATTTTATTTTCATTAAGAGAAAGACGGATATCGCCATTCACTAATGAAACACTTAAATTATTTGGCGTAGTCGTTACGCGAATCGAGCTATTGACCGATTCGATAATTGAATCTAAAATCTCTCCTGATAAAATGGAAATGTCCCCATTCACACCATCCACTTCTACCATGGATGCCTTGATTTTTTTTATTTGCATGTCGCCATTCACTGTTTTCACATATAAATCTTTGACATCAAACTCTTGAATCATAATATTCCCATTTAACAATTTAATTGACGTATAGTCATATGTTTTTCTTGGTAAATATACCATCAAATCAACGCGAACTCGTTTATTTGGTACTTTAAAGAGGAAGTGGTCTTCCGAAATCGCAATTTCACTTCTTTTTTCAAAAGAGGCAAGTGGGGTTACTTCTTCCATTTTACCATACAATTTTATATTTGCTTCGATTTTTATTTCTTCTTGATTCCAAAAATCAATTTCAATATCCCCATTGGCTATTTGAAATTCTAAAATAGAGGCTGTCGCATTTTCAAACAAGTATTCTTTCTCAAATTTTGTCGTAGCAACGCCTGGAAACTTAATATTTATATCTTTCCATTCCACGTTTTCTTCTACATTTTTAGCGACTGATTTTAATGTTTTTTTGATAAAATGTCCCATTTGAGAGGTGACCCCAACAACTTTTTCGCCCATTTGACTAATCGTTTCATTGGCTTGATCTTTCCAATCTTCTGGGATTTCAATTTTCCGGGTAAACTCATCTTTCTTTTGTGACCATTGTGAGCGACGAATATCTTTGAGTTGGCCTTCAAGTTGTACTTTTTCTTCGACTAGTTCCGCTAAAGAAAGTTCAAATTCTTTGATTTCTTCTTCTAAATCAAAACGAATTGCCAAATCTTCTTCGGATAATTCTTCAAATTCTTCTTTTGTATTGATTTCCATCAATGCTTCCCGAGCTTCAGACAAAGCTAGTTTTAGCCCATTAATCTCAACATTTAATTCATCTAATTCGGCGGATGTTTGATTTGAATCTTCCGCTAAACGTTCTAAAATCTCTTCTAAATTCTTTTTATCTTCTTTTTGATTGTCTGCCATTGTATTGATCACTTGTTTGTCTGATTCATCCATATCAATTGGGCTTTCTACTGTCGTTGATTCTTTCCTCTTCCCAATTTCTTCGAGTAAGTCCAAGGCTTCTTCCGTCGAAAGCACACCTTTTTTTACCAGTTCCAAAATTCTTTCTCTTTCATTCATGGAAATTGCCTCCTTGAGCAAATAATTATTACAAGTTACCTTGTATCCTTATTATGCCTGTCCACACGACAATTGTCATAGGTCTTAGGTACCAAATTTTAAAAAAAGTCATTGAAGTTTTTTACTTCAATGACTTTAAACGTAATTATAATATCTCTGTCCGATTTGTATTTAATTCACTAATTTTACCAGTGGCCAAGTAGACAATCCATTCACAGATATTCGTTACATAATCGCCAATTCGCTCTAAGTATTGAGCGACACTTAAATAATCTGTCCCAATGACAACTAATTCCGGATTATTTTTCATTGATTGAATCGTTTGGTAATAAATATCACGATAACATTGGTTCACTTTATTATCCATTTGCGCAATCATTCTTGCATCTTCTTCGTCTGTTTTAACATAAGCAATTAAAACGTTATCGACCATTTTTTTGACATAGTCAGACATTTCACTGATTTCTTTTTCAATTTCTAGCATCCGTGTTTCACCTTTTACACGAATCGTCGACTTTGCAATCGAAACGGCATGGTCCCCCATTCGTTCTAAATCTGAACTTGCTTTCATTACCGTAATAATTCTTCGCAAGTCTGTGGTTACAGGCTGTTGTAAGGCAATCATTTCAAAGCTCTTTTTTTCTAAACGAACTTCTAGTTGATTCACCAATTCATCTTGTTGAATGACCGTTTGCGCTAATTCTCGATCATGTTTAATGTATGCTTGAACTGAACTATCAATCGCTTTACTAACAAGCATCCCCATTTCATAAAACTGATTGTGTAGATTCAATAAATCTTCTTCAAATTGGCTTCTTAACATATAAAATCCCTTCCTTCACTAAAATTTACTCTAACCAAAACGCCCTGAAATATAATCTTCGGTTTCTTTTTTGCTTGGATTTAAAAATATTTTTCGTATTATCTGCTTCAATTAAATCGCCATTTAAGAAAAAAGCAGTCTTATCAGAAATCCGTGATGCTTGTGACATATTATGCGTCACAATAATCATTGTATATTTATCTTTTAAATCAAACAAGGTATTTTCAATCTTACCAGAGGAAATTGGATCAAGTGCGCTTGTTGGTTCATCGAGTAAAATGATTTCCGGATCAACCGCTAAAACGCGCGCAATACAAACCCTTTGTTGTTGCCCCCCTGAAAGTGACAAGGCACTTTGATGCAATTTGTCTTTTACGTCGTCCCAGATAGAAGCAGCTTTTAAGCTTTCTTCAACCACTCGATCTAAAACGGCTTTATCCGTTTCGCCTTTCAACTTTAAACCATAAATTACATTTTCATAAATTGAAAACGGGAACGGATTTGGTTGTTGAAAAACCATGCCAATTTCTTTGCGAAGCTCAACGACATCCGTCTTCGGGCTATAAATATCTTTGCCTTTATACATAACGCTTCCTGTAATCGTAACATTAGGAATTAAATCATTCATCCGATTTAAAGATCGTAAATAAGTGGATTTCCCACAGCCTGAAGGTCCAATCAAGGCCGTAATTTCACCTTGATTAAAAGACAAATCAATGCCTTTTAAGGCTTCTTTCTTTCCATAGTATAAATGTAAATCTCTTGAGGAAAGGAGTGTTCCTGTCATCAAATAATTCCCCTCTCTTAACCAAAATGTCCTGAAACATAATCTTCGGTTGCTTGAATTTTTGGTCGAGTAAAGACTTTGCTTGTTTCATCGTATTCAATCGCATGACCTAAATAAAAGAAAGCCGTGTAATCACTAATTCGGGCCGCTTGTTGCATATTATGCGTTACAATAACAATGGAATAATCTTTTTTCAAATTGACAATCGTTTCTTCGACTTTACTAGTCGAAATTGGATCGAGTGCACTTGCCGGCTCATCTAATAATAAAATATCTGGTTTCATCGCAATCGCGCGCGCGATGCATAAACGTTGTTGTTGCCCACCCGATAGCGCATGCGCACTCTTATGAAGATTGTCTTTTACTTGTTCCCAAAGTGCGGCTTGTTTCAAGCTTGTTTCGACAATTTCATCAAGTTTCTTCTTGTTTTTTTCACCATGTCGTTTTAGTGCAAACGTAATATTTTCATAAATGGACTTACTAAATGGATTTGGCTTTTGAAAAACCATGCCGATACGTTTACGCATTTCATAAACATCGACTTGTTCAGAATTGATGTTTACGCCTTTATACATGATTTCACCCGTTACTTTTGTATTGGCAATTTCATCATTCATCCGGTTTAAAGAACGTAAATAAGTGGATTTCCCACAACCTGAAGGTCCAATTAAAGCAGTGACTTTATTTTTTTCAAACTGTAAATCGACCCCTTTAATCGCTTCATTATTACCATACCAAACGTGTAAGTCATTTGTGTGCAAAATCACCTTATCCGCTTGATCAATTTTGAGGATATTTCGTTCCTCCCAATTATATTTTTTCATTATTTTCTCCTTAAGCCGATGTTAGTTTTTTATGCAATTGTTTGCCTAGTGCACGAGCACCAAAGTTAAACGCTAAAACGGCTAAAATTAAAACCGCCGACGCACCGGCTGAAACTGCTGCACCATCCGGCATCGTTCCTTCTGTGTTGACTTTCCAAATATGGACCGCTAGCGTCTCTGCTTGGCGAAATAAACCAATTGGACTAGAAACGCTCAATGGATTCCAATTCGTAAAATCTAGCGCCGGTGCACTTTGACCCGCAGTATAAATCAAGGCTGCCGCTTCACCAAAGATACGGCCAGAACTTAAGATTACGCCCGTCAAAATACCTGGCGTCGCTTCAGGAACGACCACTCGTAGAACGGTTTCCCAACGCGATAAACCCAAAGCTAACCCCGCTTCTCTTTGCGTAAAGTGAATTGCGTTTAAAGACTCTTCCACATTACGTGTTAGTAAAGGTAAATTAAAGAAAGTTAAAGCTAAAGCTCCTGAGATAATTGAGAAACCATAACCAAATTGAATAACAAAAACTAAAAATCCAAAGAGACCAACAACGACTGAAGGTAATGAGCTTAAGATTTCAATGGCTGTTCGGATAACATCGGTTAACCAGTTTTTCTTTGCGTATTCCGATAAATAAATACCTGCTCCCAAAGAAATTGGGAAACTAATTACCATCGTTACTAATAATAGATAAAAAGAGTTAAATAATTGAATACCAATTCCGCCACCGGTTTCGTATGATTTCGATGGTTGGGTTAAAAATTCCCAAGTAATATGTGGGAGTCCTTTTACTAAAATATAAAGAAGTAACGAGGCTAAAATTAAAACAATGAGCCCAGAAACGACATATAAAACTCCTGTTGCTATTTTATCGACTTTCTTTGCATTCATCCATTAAAACCTCCCTTTCTTACCAATTAAGCGAATGGCTAAATTAAAGACTAAGGACATGGTTAATAAGATTAAAGCCAATGACCATAAGACATTATTTTCAACGGTCCCCATAATCGTGTTTCCAATCCCCATTGTTAAAATAGAAGTTAAAGTAGATGCTGGCGTTACTAGGCTAGTCGGAATTAAGGCCGCATTTCCAATTACCATTTGGATCGCTAGGGCTTCACCAAAAGCACGAGCCATGCCAAAAACAACGGCCGTCAAAATCCCAGGAACGGCGGCTCTCAAAACAACTTTATAGGTCGTTTGCCAACGGGTTGCCCCTAAAGCCAACGACGCTTCCCGATAATGACGCGGTACTGATTTTAAGGCATCCACTGTCATCGTTGTAACCGTTGGTAAAATCATTACAAATAAAACAAAGGTTCCAGCCAAAATCCCAAACCCTGTTCCGCCAAAAATAGCTCGGACGGTCGGTACAATGACTGATAAACCGATAAATCCATAAACAACGGAAGGAATTCCGACTAATAATTCAATTACTGGTTGCAAGATTTTTTGCCCTTGTTTTGGTGAAATTTCAACCATAAAAATAGCAGCACCTATCGCAAATGGTGTAGCTACAATGGCTGATAAAAAGGTTACTAGAAATGAACCCAATATCATAGGCAGGGCTCCGACTAACGGCTGCCCATTTTCACCAATTTGACTGGGGTTCCAAACGGTTCCAAATAAAAAATCAAACAGATTGACTTTATTAACAAAGAACGTAGCCAGTCCTTTACTTGCGACAAAATAAAAAATTGATACAACAACTACGACGATTAAGAAAATGCATAAAAAACTAATGAATTTCCCACGCTGTTCCATTTTTGCTCTCTTTGATTTTTTTGTTAATTGTTGACTTACGTCTTCCAAGAGAATTCCTCCTAAAAATTATTTCATTCTTGGCCAGTTTAGCTGTCGCATATCAAGCTTTGGTTAAAGCAATGTAAATTTTTGGTAAAGTTTGTAAATTTTCGACAATAAAATTTATTCAATCACGTTTCCTTGCCAATCTCTTTGGATTTTCAATTTAGAAACTGGAATATAACCTAACTTGCCAACAATGTTTGTTTGAACGTCGTCTGATAAAATATATTCAATAAAATCTTTTGCTAAGCCGGTTGGTTCGCCTTTAGTGTACATATGCTCATATGACCAAATCACCCAATCATTAGTCATCACATTTTCATCCGTTGGTGTCACCCCGTCAATGGATAAAACAGCGACAGTCTCATTGACATAAGAAAACGCTAAATAACTAATTGCCCCAGGCGTATCTGCTACAATTTGACGAACCATTCCGGTAGAATCTTGCTCTTGGGATTGTTTGGCTGTTTCCCCTTGTAAAACCCAACGCTCAAACGTATTACGAGTCCCACTTCCAGCTGCTCGATTTAACAAAACAATCGCGATATCATTTCCGCCAATTTCTTGCCAGTTCGTTACTTCGCCTAAAAAGACACGGCGTAAATTTTCCATCGAGATATTCGTGATGCCGACTCCTTGATTAACAATTGGTGTAATGCCTACCGCGGCTACCTTATGACCAACCAACTGTGAGGCATCAATCCCACTTTTTTCTTCTGCAAAAACATCGGAATTTCCAATTTCAACGGCTCCAGCCTGCACTTGGCTTAAACCAGTCCCACTTCCGCCTCCTTGCACATTAATAAAGCGCCCTGGATGATTCGTTTGGAAAGATTCTGCCGCGGTTTCAACAAGTGGTTGCAAAGCCGATGAGCCCACTGCCGTAATTGATTCTCCACGGTCAATCCAGTTCGAACAGCCTGCTAATAAAATAAATAAACTTATCGTTGAAAGAATCCAAATTGTTTTTTTCATATGAATTAAAACTCCTTATTATCGAAAAATATTTATTAATACCTTTATCATTTATTTTAACATTTTCTTAAAGTATTGGAAAATATAATTGTAAACTCTCATCACTTCTTTACCTTTTTTAACTAAAACAATAAAAAAAAACAAAAAAAGATTTAGGCACAAAGAGATTGTACCTAAATCTTTTGGCTTCAAGTGCGTATGGTTAAACTTTTAAGAATCGGCGCATTGAAATGACTGAGCCTAAAGCCCCAATTAAAATACCTAAAAAAGCTAAAATCCCGCTAATTTGAAAAACGAATAAACTGGGTTCAATTAATGCATAGTTTGATCTTAAAAAGACCGGATTGGCCATTTTGTAAAATTCAGGATAGCCGAAGATAACCATAGCTACCGGAATAAGGGAGCCTAATAAGCCAATCCAACCACCTTCTAAGAAAAATGGCCAACGAATATAGCCGTTTTTTGCTCCAACTAAACGCATAATTTGAATCTCGCGTTGTCGAGATAAAATTGTAATACGAATTGTATTAGAAATTAAGAACATCGCTACAAATAACAATAAACCAGACCCTACTAAGCCCCAAGTTCGAACCGCTTTGGCAATTCCAAAAATTTTATCCGATAAGTCTTCGCCATAGGTTGCTTTATGAACCACTTTTGTATATTTCTTTGCTTCTTTTGTAATTCCTTTTACGTATTGCGGATCCGTTGCTTGGACAATAAAGACATCTAATAGTGGGTTATCTTGATCAAAAAGTCCCCAAACATCCCCGTAAGCTTCTTTAATTCGATTTAATTCCTCTTCTTGACTTGAAAAGCGAACGGATTCAACGTTTGGCAAAGCTTTTAAGTTTGCTTCCAATTCATCTTGCTCTTCTTGAGTCGTGCCGTTTGCAATAAATACAGAAATCTCGACATTGTTTTCCATGTCTTCAGCCAATTTAACCGTATTTAAAATAACAACCAAAAATACGCCCAATAAAGACAAGGTAATCGTGACCGCACTAATAGAAGAGATGGTCATCCAACCATTTCGGCGTAAACTTTTCATACTTTCTAAAATATGTCGAAAAAATGTTCTAATCATCGTAACCGTACTCTCCTTCTGCCTGGTCGCGAATGATGCGGCCGTTTTCAATTGCGATTACTCGATGGCGAATCGTATTTACGATGGTACTATTATGAGTAGCCATTACAATCGTCGTTCCTTGTGCATTAATTCTTTCAAGTAACTTCATAATTTCCCAAGAATTTTCAGGATCTAAGTTTCCCGTAGGCTCATCTGCAATTAGGACTTTGGGGGTATTCACAATCGCACGTGCAATCGATACCCGCTGTTGTTCCCCACCGGATAATTCACTTGGAAATACTCGGACTTTGTGTTTTAAGCCCACCATATCCAAAACTTCCATTACGCGTTTTTTTACTTCACGCGGCGTTTTTCCAATTACTTGCATAGCATAAGCAACATTTTCATAAACC
>CAYNOA010000049.1:0-9316 GCA_964398695.1 uncultured Enterococcus sp.
CCTTTTGGTCAGATCCCAAGACAGGTTGTAGCACATGTTTTTGGACACGCTCGCTAGGGTGGTACGCGATGGCGCTAATTGACACAATTAGCCTTTTAAAAGACGATTATCCAGAAGAAAAAAAGACGTTAGTGCTTGATCTACAAGAACTACTTCAGGCGTTACTCGTTTACCAAGCAAAAGATGCGGCTCTTTTTCATCAAGTAACGAACCAAGGGAATCGTGAGGGAAATTATCTTGAAACGAGTGGTTCAAGTGCAATTGCGTATACTTTAATGAAAGGGGCACGTATCGGTGTTTTGCCAATAGATTCTTATTCTAAAGGCGAAGAAATCTTAAGGGCGGTTGCCAAGTGGAAATTAATCAATCGAGACGGAGTATTTATTTTAAAAGATATTTGTTTAGTAGCGGGCCTAGGAGGCATGCCAGGAAAGGGAAATTATAAGTTACGTGATGGATCATATGAGTACTATATTTCTGAACCAATTGTAGAAAATGACGCAAAAGGAATTGCACCGTTTGTGTATGCTTATACCGAATATTTACAAACTTCCAATCAAAAGGAATGAAAAAGTGGACTTGACAAGTTACATTAGTCAAGTTCACTTTTTCTTTTTTGATTGCAATTTTTTTTTGATACGTTAAAATACTTATCATAGGTAATTATCTTGAGTCATTTATTAAGGAGGGCATGTTAAATGAGTAATCAATTATCAGAGGACTACATTACTGCTTGTATGGTCGCCAAACAAACACTACAATTTTTGCCTGAATCCCCCGCTGATTTACAGCGTAGACACGTCTATATAGTAAAAATCTGCTATGATTTATCGCAAGAACTAAATGAAGTTCGAGTGAGTGATGTTGCTGAGACGATAAACGTAACGATGCCTAGTATCACAAGAGATATTAAGATATTAGGAGAAAAAGGCTATTTGATCAAAGAAGAAAACAGCGAGGATAAAAGAGTGGTTAACTTAAAGTTAACGGCAAAAGGACTGGAACTTTACCAAAGGACTGTTTACGACTTTCACAAAAAAAATAGTGAATTGTTTGAAGCGATACCAAAGGGGGAAGTCTTAACAACGATTCAAACGATTCACAAAATTTTTGGATTAATGGAAAAAGAATACCTTTCAAAATAGTTAAAAGGAGAAAAATAAATTTATGTACAAAACAATTAGTAAGTCCCTACGTCAATATAAGTTGCCGGCTTTTTTGACGATGCTTTTTCTAGCTTTAGAAGTCTCGGCAGAAATTTTTATCCCATTTTTAATGGCGAAAGTATTAGACAAAGGACTAATGAATGGTGATATTCCTTACGTCTTAAAAATAGGTGCCTTAATGTTTGTGATTGCTTGTTTGTCTATGCTTTTTGGAGCTTTAGGTGGGAAGTTTTCTTCTGAAGCGGCAGTCGGCTTTTCAACCAATATTCGCCATGATATTTATAAAAATATTCAAACTTTTGCTTTTGATAATATTGATAAGTACTCCTCTTCGAGTTTGATTACCCGTTTAACAACAGATATATCAAATATTCAAATGGCTTTTCAAATGATTTTAAAAACAATTATTCGGGCGCCGTTTATGATTGTTTTTGCTTTTTCAATGGCGAGTTTCATCAATTTAAAGTTGGCTTTAACCATTTTACTCGTTCTTCCTATTTTAGGGGGTGCCTTGATTTGGTTGGTTTTTAAAGTTCATCCTTATTTTGTTTCCGTCTTTCAAAAATATGATCGTTTGAATCGTACCGTTCAAGAAGACATTAATGGCGTGCGGGTTGTCAAATCTTTCGTTCGCGAAGAACAAGAAATCAGTAAATTCAAACAAGCTTCCGAAGATATCAAACAAAGTTTTATGAAAGCTGAGAAAATTATTGCCTTGAATGGTCCTGTGATGCAAATTGGGATTTATACAACCTTATTATTGGTTTATTGGTTTGGTGCAAAATATGTGGTTGGTGGCAGCATGACTGCTGGTGAGTTGACGAGTTTTATTACTTACATGATGCAAATCTTAAACAGTTTAATGATGATTTCAATGATTTTTGTGATGATTGTGATTTCAGAAGCATCGATTGAGCGTGTAAGTGAAGTGTTGAATGAAAAGCCAACCTTAGTCAATCCCGTCAATCCCGTAACCCAAATTGAAAATGGAGAAATTGAATTTAAAAATGTACAATTTAAATACAACGCTTCTTCAGAAGAAGCCGATTTAAGTGATATTAATTTGAAAATTAAATCTGGCGAAACAATTGGAATCATTGGGGGAACGGGGAGTGGTAAAAGTTCTTTGATTCAGCTTATCCCTCGATTATATGATGTTTCAAAAGGCGAAGTACTCGTTTCAGGGCGCAATGTAAAAGAATACGATTTGGTGACTTTACGCGATCAAATTGCGATGGTTTTACAAAAAAATACTTTGTTTTCTGGAACGATTAGTGAAAATTTGCGTTGGGGCGATCAACAAGCAAGTGACCAAGCCATTCAACATGCCGCTTCGCTAGCGCAAGCGGATAGCTTTGTAACTTCTTTCCCAGATGGTTACGAGACGGTTTTAGAACAAGGGGGCGCGAATGTTTCTGGGGGGCAAAAACAACGCCTCACCATTGCGCGTGCCTTGTTAAAAAAACCAAAAATCCTAATTTTAGATGACTCGACGAGTGCAGTCGATACCAAAACGGATGCCTTTATTCGACGAGCGTTTAGCGAAGAAATTCCAGATACAACGAAAATAATCGTGGCACAAAGAATTGCCTCCATTCAAGATTCAGATCGAATTATTGTTCTGAATGAAGGGAAAATTGACGGGATTGGCACGCACGATGAATTAATGCAAGAAAATGCGATTTACCAAGAGGTTTACGCCTCTCAAGTAAAAGGAGGCGCAGAAGATGAAGAATAAAACAATCGCTGTTTCCAAAAATAATCCTCTAAAAACATTCGGTCGAATTTTTTCGTATGCAACCAAAGAGTATAAATGGCGTCTGCTAGTGGTTGTCTTTAGTATTGTGGTTAGTGCAGCGACCAATGCGATGGGCATTAGTTTTACTAAAATTTTAATTGATGATTATATCGTTCCTTTAACCTTACAGGAAAATCCTGATTTTTCTAATCTCGCACGAACCATTGGAGTGATGGCTATCCTGTATTTAACCGGCGCTTTTTTTACTTATATTTATAATCGAACCATGGTGACGGTTTCTCAAGGAGTGCTGAAAGATATTCGTGATGAAATGTTTGCGCACATGACCAAACTGCCCGTTCGCTATTTTGACAGCCATGCGACGGGGGATATCATGAGTCATTATACCAATGACATTGATACCTTAAGACAAATGATTAGCCAATCTTTGCCACAAACTTTTTCAGGGCTGATTACCATTCTTTCAATTATTATTGCCATGCTGATTATTAATATACCGATGACTCTCTTTGTCTTATTCATGGTTGGTGTAATGGTTTTTGTCATTCGTTTTTTAGGCAGTCGCAGTGGGCGTTATTTTTCAATCCAACAGGCGGCCTTAGGTTCACTAAATGGTTATGTTGAAGAAATGATTGAAGGACAAAAAGTAATCAAAGTGTTTAATCACGAAAACGATGCACTGGCAGGCTTCAATGACTTAAACGAGGAGTTACAAGAAAACGCCACAAAAGCCAATATTTATGCCAATATCTTAATGCCAATCATGGGGAATATCGGGAATATTACCTACTTATTAACGGCCGTTGTGGGCTCAGTTTTTGCGATTACCGGTGTGACAGCATTAACAATTGGCAGTATTGCTTCTTTTGTTCAATTTACTAAAAGCATTACGATGCCGATTGCTCAAATCTCGCAACAATTTAACTCGATTATTTTATCACTAGCTGGGGCCCAACGGATTTTCCAACTACTTGATGAGCAGCCAGAAGAAGACGCAGGGACCATTGAGTTAGTGAATATTGAAAAAACGCCGGATGGAAAAATGAAAGAAGTGACCCAACGAACCGGAACGTGGGCTTGGAAAAAAACGCAAGCAAACCAAATTTCCTATACGGAATTAACAGGGGATGTTCGCTTTGATCACGTCACTTTTGGCTATAATCAAAAGAAGACGGTCTTGCATGACCTTAGTCTTTTTGCTAAACCAGGGCAAAAAATTGCGTTTGTTGGTGCGACTGGAGCTGGAAAGACGACGATTACCAATTTGATTAATCGTTTTTATGCCATTCAAGAAGGAAGTATTACTTATGACGGGATTAATATTCGAGAAATTAAAAAAGATGATCTAAGACGTTCGTTAGGGATCGTGTTACAAGAGACGCACTTGTTTTCTGGGACGATTAAAGACAATATTCGTTATGGGAAACTTGATGCGACGGACGAAGAGATTATTGCAGCAGCTAAACTTTCGAATGCTGACTTTTTTATTCGTCAACTACCAAAAGGGTATGAGACAGAATTAACTGGTGACGGGGGTGCTTTATCTCAAGGCCAACGTCAGCTATTAGCCATCGCTCGAGCAGCGGTTGCCAATCCACCCGTTTTAATTTTGGATGAAGCAACTTCAAGTATTGATACCCGTACGGAAAAAATTGTCCAAAATGGGATGGATGCTTTAATGAAAGGTCGCACAGTTTTTGTGATTGCCCATCGACTTTCAACGATTCGCAATGCGGATGCGATTATGGTGATGAATCAAGGAAGAATTATTGAACGAGGCGACCACAAAGATTTAATTGCTCAACGAGGAGAATACTATCAACTTTATACTGGCGCAATCGAAATGGGTTAACAAAAGAACATCGCTTTTTTAAACAGACTTTCTCACACTTTTCAAAAAAAGTGTGAGAAAGTCTGTTTTTTTAGTTTCATTGTAAATAGAAACGTCAGCGAAAACACTTCAATTGATAATGATTCTCAATTAGTGTATAGTATGGATACACGAAAACAATGATAGGTAGGTGCGCCATGGAAATTTATTGGACAAAAATTAAAGAAATAATTGTGGAATCAAAAGAAGTCAGAACATATCAATTAGAGTGTCCGCCGAGTTTTACTTGGGAAGCAGGTGCCCACGTACATTTAGCGTTAAAAGGCTTTAATGAAGGAGAAAAACCAAATCGCGAATTAGTACGTCATATGTCGATTTCGACTTTACCAAATGAAGAGCGTATCGGGATTACAACTAAAATCAAAGAAAATCCTTCTGTCTTTAAAAAAACGTTAAAAAAATTGTCCGTTGGAGATGAAATAGCCTTATTTAAAGTCCATTCAAATGTTACTTTGCCAAATAGAAACCAAAAAGTTTATTTCTTTTCTTCTGGCGTGGGCATTGCAACTTTTCGGCCGCTAGTATTGGATTACTTAGCAACTGGTACTGATATTACGAATTTGCATTCATTAAACATTGAATCTTCAAAAGAATTTCTTTTTCGAGAGCTTTTTCAATCTCAAACAACGGAAAATTTTCAAGCAGAATTTGTTGATAATCGGCTGGACTATTATCGACGTGTAAACGAATTAGCGCTTGATCAAACTGCTCACTATTATATTGTTGGTAGCGATGAATTTTTAAAAGAAAATATTGCTTTATTAAAGAAAAAAGGGATTTCAGAAGAGAAAATTTTTATCGATAAACGAGAACAAAAACGGCAAGAATTTTTTGCCTAATCATTTTTTTAAAAGAAAAGCACCTGAACGCCAAGAACTACCTTCCGGTGCTTTTCTTTTATTTACTGTCGCCTTCGCTGAATCGCACGCAATGAAGAATTTTTTATAAATAACGTTAATTATTATTTAGTTGTGGAAAAAATACAATTATTTGCAAACGTTGTCATCCGGGTGTAAGATGAACATAAAGGAGGGTG
Organism: uncultured Enterococcus sp.; assembly: GCA_964398695.1. Taxonomy (GTDB): domain Bacteria; phylum Bacillota; class Bacilli; order Lactobacillales; family Enterococcaceae; genus Enterococcus_I. The sequence goes on from CAYNOA010000049.1 coordinate 5,853, forward strand.
TTATTCGTGAACTATGATTTTTCAGACCATGGTAAAAAACCAATGGTCGTCAATATCGAAGGGATAACCAACGCAAATGACAATTATCGCACGACAATTTGGACAGGTGATCAATTGCAAGTAACCATTATGGCCATTCAGCCAGGCGATGATATTGGACTAGAAATTCATCCTGGCATTGATCAATTTTTACGAATTGAGTCTGGTGAAGGTTTGTGTCAAATGGGACCAAGTAAAAACCAATTAGATTTTGAAGTAAAAGTGAAAGATGATGATGCTATTTTTGTTCCACATGACACGTGGCATAACGTCACAAATACTGGTACCGTTCCGCTTAAGCTCTATACGATTTACGCTGGACCGGATCATCTATCTGGTACTGTCCATGTAACACATGATGACGCTAGAAACGATCCAAATGAACATTGACCAAAAAAAGGTGGATCTTTATAATCCGCCTTTTTTGATAAGGATGAAGACTGGGGAAAAAAAGCATTCATTCGCTTTATACGGACCCATACTAAACTTTTTTTTGAAATTCATTTGTTTCGTTCTTCGAAATGCTTAAAAACTTGTTAAATTAAAAATAGACTTGACAAATAGTGTGTTTTCTTAGTATAATCTCATAAATCGAAAAAATAATTTTAGCGTTGAATTGGTAAAGTAGTTTAACTAGAAGCATGTTAGAGAGGGTCTCATTGGTGAAAGAGGGCTATGTGGAAGTTAAATGAAGTGCGCCAATGAGCTGATAATCGAAATTTAGTAGATTATGACGGTTGTTCCCGTTATCGAACTAGAGTATAGTTGTACTTGAATTTGAGTTGGGAGTTATCCTAAAACAGAGTGGAACCGCGAAAGTTAACCTTTTGCCTCTGTGTATTTAATTAAATACACGGGGGTAGAAGGTTTTTTTGATTAAAAGCAGATAAAATCTGGTGAAAAAGAGGAGGAGTTTTTTTATGTTATATGAAAATATTACCGAGGTTATTGGTCAAACACCCCTAGTAAAGGTGAGTCATAAAGAAGTAGGATCTGCTGATATTTATGTGAAATTAGAAAGTTTCAATCCGGGTGGTAGCGTAAAAGATCGTCCGGCTTATTATATGGTAAAAGATGCTGCACAAAGAGGACTCTTAAAGCAAGGCGATACCATTATCGAAGCAACCAGTGGGAATACTGGAATTGCCTTAGCGATGATAGGAGCGGCATTAGGTTATCACGTGATTATTGTAATGCCTGATACAATGAGTATTGAAAGACGACGAATTATTACGGCTTATGGGGCAGAGTTGGTTTTAACGGAAGGGAAACTAGGAATGGCCGGTGCGGTTAATAAAGCCCAAGCCTTAGCAAAAGAAAAAGGGTATTTTACCGTGCAACAATTTGAGAATATAGCAAATGTAAAATCCCATGAGGAAACAACGGCAGTTGAAATAATCAATGATTTAAATGGTGAAATTGATGCGTTTGTAGCTGGTGTTGGTACAGGTGGAACCATTAGCGGTATTAGCAAAGTTTTAAAAGAAAAAAACCCTAAGATTTTAACCGTTGCCGTTCAACCGGCAAAATCCCCGGTTTTAACCGGTGGTGCTCCGGCTGGCCATGGGATTCAAGGGATTGGAGCGAACTTTGTCCCGGCCATTTATGAGAAAGAAGTCGTTGATGAAATCATTGATATGGATGAAGAAACAGCTTACCAAGCGGCACGAGATTTAGGGAAAAATGAAGGAATTTTAGTAGGGATGTCTTCTGGTGGAAATTTCGCAGCGGCCAAAGAAATCGCCAAGCGCTTAGGGGAAGGGAAAAAAGTTGTTGTTGTTTTACCAGATACAGGCGAAAGATACTTATCAACCATCTTATTTGCTCAAGAATAGGAGTGAGAAAATGATTCAATTTATCATCAATCTAGGGCAGGTCATTTTAGAAAAAGACCCGGCAACCAAAAGTCTAACTGAAGCGATTTTGTTTTCACCTGGACTAAAAGCGCAAGTTTATCACCGTCTGGCTCATCGTCTATATAATAAAGGCCACTTCTTTTTTGCTAGATTGCTCTCTCATCGTAGTCGACGAGTGACGGGGATTGAAATTCATCCAGGAGCAGTCATTGGTCATGATTTATTTATTGATCACGGGATGGGGATTGTCATCGGTCAAACAGCAATTATCGGAAATGGGGTTACTTTATTTCACGGTGTTACACTGGGTGGTGTGGGTGGTAATCAAAATGCCAAAAGACACCCGACGGTTGAAGATGGAGCGATGGTTGGTGCAGGTGCAAAAATCTTAGGAAATGTGACGATTGGTAAGGAAGCAAAAATTGGAGCAAATGCCGTGGTTTTAAATGATGTTCCTGCTTATTCAACTGCAGTTGGAATCCCAGCTAGAATCATAAAGACAAAAGAAAAAGCCTATTTATATGTGATTTAAACAAAAAAGGCTAGTAGAAGAGAGAAAATCACTTCTACTAGCCTTTTTTGTTTAAAAATGTTCGAAATACAAACAAAAAATTGTTCGTAAAATCAAAATGCGCTATAATAAAGAAAAAAAGAAAAGATAGAGGTGGCATTTTGAATAAATACGAGCGTTTAGAAGAAATCGTTAAAATGGTCAATCAAAAAGGAACAGTTCGTACTTCAGAAATTGTTGAGGCGTTAGGGGTAACGGATATGACGGTCCGAAGGGATTTAGCCGAATTAGAGGAACAAGGGGCTTTGAAAAAAATTCATGGTGGGGCGCGAAGTAATTCAGCTTTTCAATACAAAGAAGCTTCTCATAAAGAAAAACATACTTATAATATTGAAGCAAAGCAAGCCATCGCTAAAAAGGCAGTGGAATTAATTGAAGAAGGTGATACTTTGTTTTTAGGTCCGGGAACGACCGTCGAGTTTTTAGCCACGCAAATTTATCAACAAAGCTTATCCGTGGTTACGAATTGCTTGCCCGTTTTTAACTTATTGTTTCAAAAAACAACAGAATCTTTTCGAGTCTATCTTTTAGGTGGCGAAATGCGGCAAGTGACGGAGTCTTTTGTAGGAGAAATCACCAATACTAGTTTAGAAAAAATGCGCTTTAGTAAGATGTTTTTTAGTGGAAATGGTGTAAAAGATGGCGAGGTCATGACTTCTTCTGTGGGTGAGTCGTATACGCAACGTTTAGCATTAAAACACTCGGTTGAAAAATACTTATTAATCGATTCTTCAAAAGTTGGAAAAGAGGACTTTACAGCTTTTTGTCATTTAAGCGATCTGACCGCGGTTGTTACCGATAACTTAGATGAGGAGAAAATAAAAAAATTAGCGAATTATACCGAAGTCATTTATTAAGCTAATTGTTTTTTTAAACAATAATCAGCAAGAACGCTCTTTAAATTAAGAGAAAACCCCTTTGTTTTAACGGATTTTTTTAACGTTTAACAAAAATCAAACATTTTTAAACAAAAAGTGTTTACTTTGTGTTTGTTTTTG
>CAYNOA010000049.1:9326-11462 GCA_964398695.1 uncultured Enterococcus sp.
ATAATGTGTTTGTAAGAAGTTATAAACGTTTTATTGAAGTCGATAAATATTAGGGGGAACAAGGATGCAAATTATAATTGGTGCAGATGCCGCAGGAAAGCGATTAAAAGAAGTCCTGAAACAATATTTAATTGAAAATGATTATGAAGTACTTGATGTTAGTCAAACATCAGAAGCGGATTTTGTTGAAACAACTTTAGCAGTCGCTCAAAAAGTCAATGAATCTGAGCAAAATTTAGGAATTGCCATTGATGCTTATGGTGTGGGTAGCTTTATGGTTGCCACAAAAATTAAAGGGATGATTGCCGCCGAAGTATCCGATGAACGCTCTGCTTATATGACCCGGGGCCACAACAATGCCCGCATGATTACTTTGGGTTCAGAAATTGTTGGTGAAGGACTAGCCAAAAACATTGTTAAAGGTTTTGTGACTGGTACTTACGACGGTGGACGCCATCAAATTCGTGTTGATATGTTGAATAAAATGGGTTGTTAATTAAAAGAAAGCGGAGGGAATAAAATGAAAATAGCTATTGGATGCGATCATATTGTTACCGATACAAAAATAAAAGTTTCGGATTTTTTAAAGTCACTTGGACATGAAGTGCTCGATTTTGGAACCTATGACTTTACGCGTACACACTATCCACTCTATGGAAAAAAAGTCGGGGAGGCCGTCGTAAGCGGTGCGGCAGATTTAGGTGTTTGTATTTGCGGAACAGGGGTTGGTATTAATAATGCCGTTAATAAAATACCAGGTGTCCGTTCCGCCTTAGTTCGTGATCTGACTTCGGCTTTATATGCTAAAGAAGAATTAAACGCTAACGTGATTGGTTTTGGTGGGAAAATTACAGGCGAGTTGTTGATGTGTGACATTATTGAAGCTTTTATTGAAGCACAATATCAAGAAACGCCAGAAAACAAAAAACTGATTGAAAAAATGAAACACATTGAAACTTCTAACCAAAATCAGAATGCACCTGAATTTTTTGATGAGTTTTTAGAAAAATGGGATCGTGGAGAATACAAGGATTAAAAAGAGCATTCTTAGTCGAAATTAGAGTGAAAAATAAAAACAGCGAGGGATGTAAAAATGGGATTAACAAAAGAAAAACGCCAATATTTAGAAAAAGTCAGCACGACACAAGGATATATCTCAGCTCTAGCTTTTGATCAAAGAGGAGCATTAAAAAAAATGATGGCCAAATATCAAACCCAAGAGCCAACGGTCGCTCAAATGGAAGAATTAAAAATGCTTGTCTCAGAAGAGTTAACGCCTTATGCGTCTTCGATTTTGTTAGATCCAGAGTACGGCTTGCCAGCGGCCAAGGTCCGGGCACAATCTGCCGGACTTTTGCTCGCTTATGAAAAAACAGGCTATGATACCAATTCAACCAGTCGTTTGCCAGATTGTTTAGTTGAGTGGTCGGTTAAACGCTTAAAAGAGCAAGGTGCGGATGCACTGAAATTTTTACTTTATTATGATGTCGATGGGGATGCTTTTGTTAATTTGCAAAAACAAGCTTATATTGAACGAATTGGTTCAGAATGTACCGCCGAAGAGCTGCCCTTTTTCCTAGAAATTTTAACTTATGATGAAAAATTAACGGATAATGCGAGTCTTGACTTTGCTAAAATTAAGCCAAGAAAGGTCAATGAAGCCATGAAAGTCTTTTCAGCTGACCGTTTTGGCGTGGACGTTTTAAAAGTAGAAGTTCCGGTTAATATGAATTATGTGGCAGGATTTGGTCAAGGAGAAATGGCTTACTCAAAAGAAGAAGCTGCGCAATATTTTCGTGAACAAGAAGCCGCATCAAAATTACCTTATATCTACTTAAGTGCAGGTGTAAGTGCGGAACTATTTCAGGAAACACTCATTTTTGCCAAAGAAGCAGGGGCCAAATTTAATGGCGTTTTATGTGGCCGGGCAACTTGGGCAGGGGCGGTTCCGGTGTATATAAAAGAGGGGAAAGAAGCCGCTCGTCACTGGTTACAAACAACCGGTAAAAAACAAATCAATGAATTAAACGCCGTAATTGAAAAAACAGCCACACCATGGATGAATAAAATTTAAGATAAAAAAATAATTGAGGTGGATAAAATGAATCGAGAAGAAATTACTTTATTAGGTTTTGA
>CAYNOA010000050.1:0-11241 GCA_964398695.1 uncultured Enterococcus sp.
ATTATACTTACTAACCGGTTGCGTGGGACTTGTTTTAGCTTTTTTTGCCCAAACAGAACTCGCCCTTTTTTACTTGGCGATAATGATAGGTCTTTCAGCTATTTTTAGTATTCAATTTGCTAAAAAAATGAAATAACATTAGTCAGATATTTGGCATTTTTTAAAAAATAGCTTACAATATAAGAAAAGGTAAAAAGGATGTGGTCTTAATGTTACAACAGTATAATCGTATTATGGTGGCCGTCGATGGTTCAGACGAAGCGGAATTGGCCTTTAAAAAGGCGATCAACGTAACAAAACGAAATGACGCGGAATTACTTTTACTTCATGTAATTGATGCCAGAGCATTTCAAACAATGACTTCCTTTGATACCATGTTAGCTGAACAAGCGACTGATATGGCCAAAGAATCGTTAGCAGAATATGAAAAAACTGCCAAAGAACAAGGCGTTACTTCCGTCAAAACATTGATTGAATATGGTTCACCAAAAGCAGTGATTGCCAAATATGTCCATGAAGAGCATAAAGTTGACTTAATTATGCTAGGTGCCACTGGATTGAATGCAGTGGAACGTCTCTTTATTGGATCGGTTTCAGAATATGTGATTCGCCATGCACCTTGTGACGTTTTAGTGGTTCGAACCGACTTGGATAATGAAATACCTGAAGAAAAAGAAGATGAATAAGTAAAAATAGACGGTGGTAGCAGTATGCTGCCACCGTCTATTTTTTACGAACATCCGTGTAATAAAAGTGGCTTCTTCGGCTTATTTCTTGAAGCAAACATTTTTGCTACCAGCTTTTTTAGTGAGTGGTCAAAATTATTTTTCACTTTCTTTTTTCTAAAATGCGGTCTGTGATATAATAAAAGCAAAGGAAGGTGATTGAAATGAAATGGCTTTCATTGTTACTCGTGCTCGTTTTTGTTAGCGCCTGTACCCCAAAAGAAACGACGCCAACAACGACCCAAAGTACGACGAGTAGTCAAAGTATGACAAGTAGTCAAGTAAAAGACAGCTCTAGTACTCCGGCAACAACGACAAATTCTTCCACCACACCGCCAACTGAAAGTAGCTCAGAAAAACCCATCCCTGTTCAAATAAAGGCGAATCTTGTCGGAACTTGGCAACAAGAAGGGCAAAATTTAACCGTCGATTCTTTAGGCAATTGGCAACTGTCAGGTAAAATCAATAGCTCAGGAACTTTAACGGTGGCCGCGGATTTTGACCAAACAAAAATGGTCAGACTTTATGGTTTTAATTCAAATATCGCTGGGATTGGTACTTATTTTATTGCTCAATTTAATCCTGATTCTTCAAAAATGAATTTTGGTTATCTCGGATCATTTACGCGCCTTGGTCAAACAAACGATACCCTTGTTCGTACGATTTATCAACCGGCTTATTTAACCGAACCAATTGATTTTTCTAACCACATTATCGGGACCTGGACGCTTACTGAAGGCATTGAATTTCGTGATACGCGTAACTTCAACCCCGACGGTTCTTTAGACATTTATTCCGATGGCCGTGGCGAGGCCATGACTGGGCGTTACAGCGTTCAATACTTAGAGAACAACCGCATCGAACTAACCATGACTTATGACGAAAGTGGCCATAGCTTTACCAGTTTCTATCACGTCATTAATGGTGTGATGCGAGAAGAAGGCTTCGAAGATTTCAAATGGGTGCGAAATACCGTTCCAAGCTTTCCTTAATGACACAAAATAGGACTGTGACCAACTTTGGTCACAGTCCTTCTTATTTCTTGAAGCTGAACACTTCAGGCACAACCTTCGTTTGATAATGAATTAAGCGCATCCCGTTAAAGATAACAATTAAAATAGAGGCTTCGTGCACAAACATTCCTGATGCCATATAGATGAATCCTAAAAATAAACCGGCAAATAAGAAGGCCACGGTCGCAAGTGCGATAAAAATATTTTGATACATGTTCCGCATGGTTTTTTTGGTTAGCCCATACGCATGAACTAATTCTTTAAAACTTGAACGCATGAGAACAATATCTGACGTTTCAATCGCCACGTCTGTTCCACCACCCATGGCAATCCCGATATCAGCTAAAGCCAACGAGGGTGCATCATTAATTCCATCGCCAATAAAGGCCACTTTGTGCTTTTGTTCTTGGAGTTGTTTGACGTGTGCGACTTTATCTGCGGGCAATAACTCCGCATGAACTTCATCAATCCCTAACTGATTCGCAACGGCGCGTGCGGTAGTCTGATTGTCACCGGTTAACATGACAAAACGCTTAATCCCCCTTTGACGCAACTGAGCAATGGCCGCTTTGGCTTCTGGTCGAATTTCATCGGCTACCCCAAAAACAAAGACTAATTTTTCTGGGGTCCCCACTAAAACCAGTGAATTGCCCGCTTGTTTGATTTCATTGATTTGAACTTTGATTGAGTCAGACCATGACAAGCCGGCTTCTTCCAAGAGTCGCTCATTTCCAATGTACAATACTTGTTCGCCAATTTGCGCTTGAATCCCTCGACCTTCTAAAACCGTGGTTTGATCGACTGTTTGATTGCCACTCAATTGCTTTTCGCTTAAATAAGTCACAAGGGCCCGTGCTAAGGGGTGATCCGATTCTTTTTCAACAGCGACCACTAAATCAAGTAATTCTCGGTCTTCTTCGACAAATGAAACAAATTGGGTAACAGCGGTTTTTCCTTGTGTCAACGTGCCAGTTTTATCAAAAACCATGGTATCGACTTGATTCATTCGATCTAATACTTCGCCACCTTTAATCAAAACCCCATTTTTTGCGCCATTCCCAATCCCTGCGACATTTGAAACAGGCACCCCAATTACCAGTGCCCCTGGACAACCAAGTACTAAGACCGTAATTGCTAACCGAACTTCTTTTGAAATCAAATAAACGAAAATCGCTAAAATAATAACTGCTGGTGTATAGTATTTTGAAAATTTATTAATAAATTTTTCTAAGGCTGGCTTACTATCTTGAGCTTCTTCAACCAGTTCAATGATTTTACCAAAAGTCGTGTCTTCGCCAACCTTTTGCGCTTCAACTTGTAACGTTCCGTTCGTTAAAATCGTACCCGCAAACACTTGATCGCCCGTTTTTTTATGAACTGGAAACGATTCGCCAGTAATACTTGCTTCATCCACAAAGCCCTCACCACTTAAAATCACGCCATCGACCGGAACTTGGGCACCTGTTTTCACGAGCAACCGATCCCCTTCAGCGACAAAATCAATATCAATTTCTTCCACTTCATTTTCATCGTCCAAAAGTAACGCTGTTTGTGGCGCCATTTGCGTTAAATCGCGGACTGATTGACGCGTTTTTTCAATGGTCCGTCTTTCCAAATAGGCCCCAAATAAAAACAAAAAGGTGACAATTGAAGATTCATGATATTCACCAATTAAGAAAGCCCCAATGACCGCAATCGTCACTAATAATTCAATACTGACGATTTTATTTTTTAAGGCTTGATACGCTTGAAAGGCAATCGGAAGCGCACCGATAATCGACGCAAGCACCAAAGCAATCACCGCAAGTGGCTCAAAGTGAAAAACATATTCTGCCACCAATCCAAGCGTAACTAGGCCACCACTCAGGCTAATAATCAGATTTTGCTTGTTTTTCAACCAACGTTGTATGTTCATTTCGTTTTCTCCCCCTACTTCTCTTTTCTTTATACTCTTAATTTAACGCATTTAACGAAAAAGAAAATTGATAACCATCAAAAATAGCCGTGAAAAAATAAAATTTACACGGCTTAAGCTTATTCTGGTCTTTCTAGAGTGAACAATTCACCTAATTTACTGTAATCATTGCCCGCTAGGCGACTCACGGGTTGTAATTGGTAGGGATTAATTTTGCCATCTTCATAAACTTCATCAGCAATTAAATAATGTTCAATTGCTAAAATAAAGAAATCAGCGGCGATTGTCTCATCTTTTTTAATTAAAAGGTGTTGATACACACTCACTTCAAAACGAATCTTAGCTTCTTTTAACCCTGGTGGTTGAACTTTTATGGACTGACTCAATGTGAAATCCGCCACGGTTTGTTCACTGATTTCAGGTGGTAAATTGGCGGCACTTTGATTGGCCGCTGCCACATTTTCTTCATCTAAAATGTGAATTACCCCTTCTTTAGTCAATCGCAAATTACGGGCCGTATCTTTTTCAACGCCATTTTTTCGTTGAATACTTAGAGAAACTAGGGCCGGTTCTGAGCTGACAATATTAAAAAAACTAAACGGGGCAATATTAACGACGCCGCTTTTTGATTGAGTGGTTACCACTGCAACTGGACGTGGAATGATTGAACCAATTAATAGCTTATAATTTTCACGTAGCGTTAATGCTTCTGGTGATAATTGGTGCATGCTTTTTCACTTCCTTACTTTGTCTGAAATGGTTTAACTTGGCTTTCAATATAAGCCCGATTCGGTTCAAGAAACGGCGGTAAAGCCAATGATTCACCCAGTGTTTCATAAGGTTCATCGATCGTAAATCCGGGTTCATCCGTCGCAAACTCGACTAAAATATGACCGATTCGAACATAAAGCGATTGAAAATAAAAACGTTCCACCAAGCCTGAATTCGGAAATCCCTCCATATTTAACAAGGTTTCCCACGCTTTGAGTGATTCCGATTTTTTTAAGCGAAAGGCAATATGATGGACTTCCCCATATCCTTGTTGAGCCACAACTTGTTGCGTATCTTTGATTAAAATAACTTGCGCGCCATGCCCGCCTTCTCCAACTTCAAGAAGGACTTGATTGTCTTCTTGGGCAATCACTTTAAATTGAAATAACTGCTCAAAAACCCTTAAAAAGTCAGCAAAATAGCTAACTGTGATTTCGACTGGGCCTAAGCCATCAATTGCAAATTCAGCCGGTACTGGCCCTTTTTTCCAAGCAAGGCCTGGTGCCATGCCCACATTGGTTTCATCAGAAATCAATTGATAAGCTTGATCATCAAAATCCCAAAAACGTAAAACTTTTTGTTGGAAGACTTCCGTAATGGCTTCGTGTTTCACGCCAAATTCCTCAAAGCGCGCCAAATAATAAGCTAAGGCCCGATCGCTCGGTACACGAAAACTAGTGCGTGTCACAGAGTTTGTCCCTTTGATTCCTTTAGGATTGCCAGGAAAATCAAAGAAAGTCATCGTCGTCCCAGGTGTCCCCTTGTCATCGGCATAGTAAGTATGGTAAGTTTGAATATCATCTTGGTTTACGGTTTTTTTAACGAGACGCATCCCTAAAATCTCAGTAAAAAAACGATAATTTTTTTCAACATCACTCGTCATCGCTGTCACATGGTGTAAGCCGAGCGGAAAATCTGTTTGTTGCATAAGTTTCCCTCTTTTCTAATTGACTTTTTTTAATAATTCTTTTAAGGTTTTTATTTCTTCAACGGTTAATTGGTCAAAAAAATGGGCAATCATTTGTGCATGACAAGGAAAAATCCGTCCCATTAAGTCTTTGCCCGATTCACTAATTTCAACATAGGTTACCCGTTTGTCTTCTTGGCATAAAATCCGATTGACTAGGCCTTTTTTTTCGAGCTGATCAATTACATAAGTTGTTGAACTGCTCGCAATTAAAATTTTATTTTTAATTCCTTGGGTCGTTTGGCGCCCTTTATGAAACAAAACTTCCAATACCGAAAATTCGGTGACGTTTAACCCATATTTTTTTATATCTTGACGGGTCGCCGTTTCAACCACATTACTGGTTCTTAATATCCCAATAAAAGCTTGTAGACTTAATTCTTGACGGGTCATCTCGTTTCCTCCTTTATTTCGAATTCGAGATAATTATATCAAAAAAGCGCCCTTTCGACAACAAAAAAGCTTAGCAGAAGTCCTGTTTTCTTCTACTAAGCCAAAAAGGTGCAAATTAATTTGAGCGATTGTTTTTTAATTTTACAACTACGCGAAACTGACGCTCGGGATGACTTTCTTTGTTCACATACTGGATTCGTGCTTCTAAGATATTCCCATGACCAAAATACAATAACTGATGCAAAAAAGTATTCTTATTACTTGGGACATAGCCTAATTTATAGTCTTGGTAGTAAATAACGACCGCATCTGGATCATGAGGATTATCCACTTCTGCAATCAATTGAACGGGTTTTCCTAGCGTCAACTCATCGATTACTTCAAGTCCATCATAATAAGCAAAACCGGCAACGTGAAAATCAAGCAAGTGACGGCTTCTTTCAAAGCGGTGTTTCTTGACCGACTCCAACCATTCCTCTTTAAATTCACTCAAGGAAAATCCTCCTTCAATTCAAAATTTAGAAAAAGAAAACGCTTTCTATAACTAATTATACCGGATAAAAAGATAAAAACTAGTCCTTTTTGTTATTTTAACAAAAATTATAATATCAGCTTTTTAGGAATTTTTTTGGTGATTCGCCCGGCAATAGCACTCAGGAACCTATATCCCACTATGTAGGATCTCTTTAATTTTATTCTTTGGCTCAAAAAAAAACAATCAGATTACGCAAAAATTGTTCTAACAATTTCGCAAGTTTAGGCCAAAAAAGAACAAATGGCATAACCAGTTATTGGTAATCATTTGATTGTTTTTTTAATTTCCACACCTTTTGATTTTCGGGTGCATAAAGTCTGCTCCTTCGGCAACTTCAATCAACCCGCTCAAGCGAAAATGCCGCTTGCTCGGATTGTTTTCCAGTTGCTCGGAGCAAAACGACTTTTTCCACACCTTTTTCACAGATTCATTTTCTTTTGGTATTGAAGTGGTGAAAGGCCAACAGCTTCTTTAAAAACATGATGGAAAGTTTTTACACTAGAAAAACCCGCTTTTTCCGCAACGTCAATCATCGGTAATTTTTCATTGGCTAAAATAAATTTGGCTTGATTAATGCGGTATTCCGTCAAAAAAGTCACAAATGTTTGCCCCGTATTTTTTTTAAAGAAACGGGTAAAATAATAGGGACTAAAGCCTACAAATTTAGCGACTTCTTCAATCGTCATCGTTTCTTGATAACGCGTTTCAATGTATTCAAAAACTTGGTTCAAACGCTCCAAACTATCTTTCCGGTGAATGGCTGTCGGGGTTTCTTTCATCTGTTGTTCATTGCGTTTTGGCAAATGAACATACATTTCAGCGATGAGGCGATGGAGATTACCCAGCACAAAATAATTTTTTCCTTGTGTTGGTTTTTCTTCAAAATGATACAACTCCACCAATAATTCAATCATTTTTTTACGAAATTCAGCTGGCCAATAACGGCTATGGCGCTGGCCTTGAGCAAATAAAGCGACGAGGCTTTCTTCTGTTTGGCGTAAAAACGATTCATCAAAGAGCTTCAAATCAAACTGATAGACGTAACGTTCACTATTTGGTGAGGCTAAAAAATAATGCGGTTCCCCACTGGCAAAAAAGAAAATTTCGCCTTCTTCTAATTCCACAACGGTATCATCGACCCCAATTTTAACCGAACCACGACTCGCATAAATCACTTCAATTTCTTTATGCCAATGGGGGTAAACAATCGTCATCCCATCGTTTAAAAAAGCGCGGTAAGGAAATTGGGGGTGCAATTGTGGAATTTCTAAATACAAACTCACAACTTCACCCCCTTCATTTAATTTATGATTATTTTGCGTCTTTATAAGCTTTTTCAGCTAAGGCTAGACAACCAATTGTCCCAGCATTGTCTTCTAAAGCCGGTGTGACAATATACTTTTCTAATTCTGGTGTTGCGACGTAGCCTTTCATTAGGCGTTTAAAAGCTGCATGTACTTTATCAACCATATGACGTTGTTTCATTACGCCGCCACCAAAAATAATGACTTCTGGTGAGAACATTAACGTCGTATTGTAGGCACATTGTGCAATGTATTCTGCTTCAATTTCCCAAAATGGATCGTCTTGTGGGATATCTTGCCCTTTACGGCCATTACGTTTTTCAACGGCTGGTCCTGCCGCCATGCCTTCTAAACAGTTACCATGGAATGGACAACTTCCTTTAAAATCATCTTCAGGATGTGGCACAACTAACATATGGCCCATTTCTGGATGGCTAAATCCTTGAATGAATTCACCGTTTTGTAAGGCACCTGCACCAACGCCGGTTCCAATTGTGTAATAAACCACACTTGATAACCCTTTACCATTACCAAAAGCATACTCACCATAAGCAGCGGCATTTACATCCGTTGTCCAAGCCATTGGAATGTCAAAGGCTTCTTTCATGGCACCTAAAAAATTATAATTTTGCCAAGCTAACTTCGGTGTTGACGTAATGTATCCATAAGTTGGCGATGTTGGATGAATGTCGATTGGACCAAAAGAACCAATCCCAATGGCGCTTAGTTCCTCTTTATATTGATTGAAAAAGTCAATCACGAAAGGCATTGTTTCAGCTGGTGTTGTGGTTGGAAAACTTACCCGCTCGATAATTTCTAATTTTTCATTTCCAATGGCGCAAACAAATTTTGTTCCGCCGGCTTCAATTGAACCATATAACATAGATGAACTTCCCCTTTTGCACTTTAATATATCTATTTTAATCACAAAAGCAATAGAAAGCTAGCTTTTTTGTAAATTTCTCATTAATGCCAAAAAGTTCCGTTGATCTTTGTTCAACCTGACTGAAGTAAGGTATAATGAGTCAACAACAGCTGGAGCAAAAAAGGAGAAACTTATGAATAAAATCGTCGATGCCCTCAATTGTTTAGCGAATTACTGTGCCTTAAAAGATTTCGATGCTTTAACAAGTACCCAACTCCAGGCTAAAATCGGCCGACCGCAAGTGGATCTATTGGTCTTATTTGGTGGTAGTATTTTAGCTGGTGGCGACCTTTTAGCACAAGCAATCCAAACAAATTTAGCCAAGAAATACGTGATTGTCGGCGGCTATGGCCATACTACCGAAGCATTAAAAGAGCAAATGCAACCTTGGCTGTCATCGCATGAACAAGCAATGACACTAAGTGAAGCAGAACTTTTTCAACTTTACTTAACCAATCGTTATCAAGTAGCGGCTGATTACTTAGAGACAAAATCGACAAACTGTGGCAATAATGTTACTTTTTTACTGCAACTAATAAAAGAAAACAACTTAAATGCCGCTAGCATTTTACTGATACAAGATGCAACGATGCAACGGCGCATGGATGCCGTCATGCAAAAAGAATGCGATTTTCCGGCAACCATTTTAAATTTTCCAGCTTATGAAGCACAAGTAAAAATGGATGATTCCGGCCACTTGACTTATACAAGCACAATTCCTGGCATGTGGGCAATGCCTCGTTTTATTGAGTTGTTAATGGGTGAAATCCCCCGTCTTCATGATACCCCAACAGGCTATGGCCCACTTGGAAAAAATTACCTGGTGCACGTAGACCTTCCGACCGAAGTTTTACAAGCTTTTACGATTTTAAAAGAACGCTTCCCGCAAGCCGTGCGTCAAGCCAATCCAAAATTCAAATCGGCCGATACACCATAAAAAAACCACCGAAAAGCCGTTTCGCACGTGCCTTTCGGTGGTTTTTACTTAAGAATTCACACTGCTACTGGCACTGCTAGCTGCTTGATCGGCTTTCACACAATCAATCGCAATGACTAAAGCGACAATCGTTTCTTCAAAGTCCTCATTGTAAATTTCAACTTCGTAGGTATCGCCCCAAGTCAGCCATTTTTTATGAATTTGAGCAATCGGTCGACCAAAGCGCAAGACTTCAAAATCCATGTCCCACCAATTACCGGTCACTTCAATTTCCTGAGCAGAAATTTGGTAACTAGCTTTAAAAAAGGTAAAGTCTTTTTCAATGATAATTTGCGGTGAATGGCGAATATCTACATAAAATTTGGGTAAAAAGCTCCACATTTTTTTTGTGATTTGGGCAACTTCAATTTGGTGCTGATTATAAATGGTAAAGGTTTTGGGGATTTTAAAGAAACTACCTTCGACATTATATTGTGGGCGTTCATTTTCATCATAGATCTGAAATTTTTCGCCAATACTAAAGAGTTTTTGTTTAATATAGAGTTTACGCATTCTTTACTCTCCTCTCGTCGCATCCCCCGTATTAATCACCGGCTGGGTGCCTTTGTCGGTAATGATCGATACGAGTAAATTATTAATTAATTGAATTTTACGGTCATCACTAAAGGTCATTTGTTGGCCTTCTTCAATTTGTTCGAGTGCCATTTGAGTCATCGAAACCGCCCCTTCAACAATGGTTTGACGAGCAGATAAAATCGCTTTGGCTTGTTGGCGTTGGAGCATCGCACTGGCAATTTCCGTGGCATAAGCTAAATGATTTAAGCGCGTTTCAATGATTTCGACACCGGCAACCGCCAAGCGTTCTTGTAATTCTTTGGCTAACTCGGCCGAGACTTCATTCGTATTGCCGCGTAAGGTGACGTCATCGTCATTAAACGTGTCATAGGGATACTGCGTAGCAATATGACGAATCGCCGTTTCACTTTGAATTTCGATAAATTCCTGATAATAATCCACATCAAACAAAGCTTTCGCCGTGTCCTGGACTTTGAAAACAACTACCGCAGAAATTTCAATTGGATTCCCATCTGAATCATTGACTTTTAACAAGGAGCTATTGAAGTTACGGACTTTTAAAGACACATTGACTTTTTGGGTTAATGGGGTGGTAATAAATAACCCGTTGGATTTAATCGTGCCTAAATATTGACCAAAAAACAAAATTGCTTTGGATTGATTGGGACTCACAATCGTTAATGAACTTAAAAACAAAATCGAAACAAACCATAAAATAATTGCTGTGACAATCTTCCAACTTTGGGCTGCTTCAATTCCTTGATACAATAAAAAGCCCCCAGTAATCAAGAAAACAATTAAGACGACTAACCCTAAATAGCCATTGACATGAAACGTGTTTTTTTCTTGCATTTTTTTCATTCCTCCCTTGTAAAATAATTATCCCACAATTGCTAAAAAATATATCGGACTTAAGAAGGATATTTAAAAAAAACGAATGATTCCTTTGCCTAAACCAGCTAGAACCATTCGTTTTTTTAAGATTTATTCTTCTTCCATTTCCAAAATATCAATGACTTTCATTAAACGCGTCACATTGCCACGTTCATTTTCATCGAGGGTATTTTCGATATATTGAATGGTCTCTGATAAGTTCGGAATCGTTAAGTATTCCAAAGCGTTCACGCGGCGTTTGGTGACTTCAATTTCATTAGCGATTAACTGGCAAGTTTTCTCAATT
>CAYNOA010000051.1:0-5897 GCA_964398695.1 uncultured Enterococcus sp.
ATACGCCTCTCGTGGAGTGATGCAAGAAATCCGACAAAAAAATCATTTAATTCTCATGATTTTAATTTAAATCCGTTCTTTTTAAATCATATTTTAAATTTTTAAGCATGCTATTTTATGATTGGGGCGTTGTTCGTTCGTAAAAAAATAGACTGTGACAAAAGTATGTCACAGTCTATTTTTTTACGAACAAGCGGTGTGATAGAAGTCGCTTCTTTGGTTTGTTTCTTGTAGCTGAACACTTCTGCCACAACCTCTTGCTTTATACAGACTTTTTTGACTAAACGGGTGCCAAAAGTCTGTTCAAAGCCAAGCGATTTTTGGCACCACTCATTCTTGTTATTTTATCTAAAATTAAACAATTTCGAGTGTGACAGGAACATTTCCTCGAAGCGCTTTTGAATACGGACAAATTTGGTCGGCTTTTTGAGCTAAGAAAGTGGCACGGTCAGGTTCGACCCCATCAATATGAATTTCTAAGGTTACTTCAATATGGAATCCTTCCACATCATCGGCAAATAAACCAACACGAGCGGTTACTGTACTTGGATGTTCATCTTTTTCTTGGCTCATCGCAAGTTCTAACGCACCATTGAAGCATGCACTATAGGCAGCCGCAAATAATTGTTCTGGGTTCGTTGCATTTTCAACTTTTTTACCTGGCGAGGTCACTTTATGTTCAAAACTATGGTCTGGTGAATAAACTTCTCCTTCGCGGCCGCCGGTGTTGATAACTTTTGTTTCATAAACTTTTTTCATGGATGATTCCTCCTACTTTCTTTGCTAGTTGATTGATTTGATGCAGTAAGCGAAAATATTCTTCTTGGTCTTCAGTCACAATCGTTAAACAACTAGTCACTGTTGAAAGAATCGCTTCCTGATTGTCTTTTGCTTTTTGGGTCAAGGCCACTAAAACTTTTCGTTCATCGCTTTTGCAACGTTCACGCGTTACATAACCATTTTGTTCCATCCGTTTAATCATCGGGGTTAGGGTGCCACTATCTAAAGACAAGGCTTGCCCGATTTCAGAAACGGTTTGTTGGTCTTTTTCCCATAAAACGAGTAAGGTTAAATATTGCGTATACGTTAATCGAAAAGACTCTAGTGCGACATTATACACACGGGAAAATTCTTTTTGTGCATTATAAATGGCAAAGCACAATTGTTCACTAATTACCGGTCGGATCATTTTCTCTCACCTCCATCTGTTTACATTGTACACAATTTAATTTTAAAAAACAAATTATATGCTTCCTTACTTAGCTGCTTGTTTTATTTTAGTCAAAACGGGCTCTTTGATGACGGTCGCTAGCACTTCTAACAACCCGTTATGATAGTCATTGTCTAAGCGTAAGCCTTCATCTTTGCATAAATAAAAACCAAGTTTGTGATACAACACCACCGCCGGGTAACTCCAGGTTTGGGTATGAAGCATGACGTCTTGACCTGGATTTAATTGTGGAAATAAAGACAGAGCTTTAGCGACAACGGCTTGGCCTAGTCCAAGGCCTTGTTGCGTTGGATCCACACTGACCCAATGTAAAATTGGCTGAAAAGAGCCTTGTTTATCGGCAAACCAAGCCGTGGCCGTCGCCAGCACTTGCCCTTTTGAATTTTCTATAAAGACTTGCCTTTGCGTTAAGTCAATTACTGGCAGTGAATATTGTTCTCTTAACTTTTCCAGTCGTTCGCCACCTGGTAAAAATTCAGCTTGGTAACGGGCGAGAGCCGCTTCTTTTGTTTCAAATTCAGCGACGGCTTGTTCAAGTTTGGCCCAATGATTTTCATCGCCTAGTTGGTAAAAGCGAAAACGATAACCTTTGGGTAGTTCGGGGACTTGCACCTGTAATAAATCTTGAGCTGCAATTTTCATATAAATGTGTTTAAATGGAATACTTTTGTCTAACATACTTATAACCTCCGCCTGTTTTTCTTTATTATAGCCGATTCTAGCCAAAAAAGACTCGATCCTTTTGAGAACGAGTCTTTTTCATTCGTTATTTTTTAATTAATTCAAGTGGGGAATCGATTTTTTCTGCAATTGTTTGACCAGCAAAATAATCATAAGCTGCTTGTAAAGCTAATTTACCCATTTCTTCTGGTTTTTGGGCAATCGTCGCACTTAATTTCCTTGCTTCAACCGCTTTAATGCCATCTTCAGTTCCATCAAAACCAACCACAATCACTCCTTGGCGGCCTCCTAATGCTTCAATTGCCCCTAAAGCCATCTCATCGTTTTGCGCAAAAACGCCCTGAATATCACTGTTAGCTTGAAGCATATTTTCCATCACCGTTAAGCCTTCTGCTCGGTTAAAATTAGCTGTTTGTTGATCTAAAATGTTTAGTTTTTCTTTTGCAAAATCAAGGAAGCCTTTGCCGCGTTCACGTGTTGCTGAAGCGCCAGGAACTCCTTCTAAAACAACTACTTTTGCTTGTTCGCCTAGTTGTTCTAAAATGTATTCTGCCGCCATTTTTCCACCTGCTTCGTTATTTGAAGCCACGGTTGTTAAAAGTGTCCCTTGTTCACTACTACGGTCGATGGCAATTACTGGAATATTGGCTTGATTTGCCGCTTCTACCGATGGAACAATTGCAGAAGAATCAACCGGGTTAATTAATAAAATATCCACTTTTTGTTGAATTAAATCATCAATATCGTTGCCTTGTTTAGCACTGTCATCTTGTGCATCGACAAATTTAATGGTCGTCTTGTTTTCCTTCCCTAAGGCTTCAATCCCATCTTTCATTGAGACAAAAAACGGATTATTCAAGGTTGATAAAGATACCCCGACAACTAATTCTTCTGGTTGTTTTTTTGCAACCGTTTCACTTGTTTGGGTTCCCCCTTCAAGTGTGGCTGCTCCACAACCTGCTAATAAAAAGAGACTTGCTACGGTTAAAAAGATTTTTTTCATGATATGATCCCCCTATAGTTATTTTCTTTTTCGATCTAAAAGAACCGCAATCACAATGACAATTCCTTTAACGATCTGTTGATAAAAACTTGAAACCCCTAATAAGTTTAGTCCATTATTTAATGTTCCAATAATTAAAGCACCAATTAATGTTCCAAAAATTCGACCACGACCACCTGATAAACTCGTACCACCTAAAACAACCGCTGCAATGGCATCCATTTCATACGCTTGTCCAGCATTCGGTTGAGCAGAATTTAATCTTGAGGTAATAATCATGCCACTAATTGAAGCCATTAAACCAGATAATGCATAGATCAAGACTTTGATACGATCGATTTTAACACCGGCAATAAAAGCGGCTTTTTCATTCCCGCCAATGGCATACGTTTTACGACCAAAAGCTGTTTTGTGTAACAAAATATAAAGCAACACAAAAACTAAAAACATTAGGACCACTGGAAATGGAATGCCAAATAAATAACCACGACCGATAAAACTAAAGAAGAAACTGTTACCTAACCCCGTAATTGGATTCCCATTCGTAAAAACTAAAGTAGAACCCCGATAAATGGTCATTGTTGCTAAAGTTGCAATAAAAGGGGCCATTTTCCCTTTTGAAATTAATACCCCATTGATTGCACCTAGTAAAGAGCCACTCAATAAACCAACAAAAACGGCAATTGCTGGATTCACCTGGTTGGCAATCAAACTGGCTGAAAATGCACTCGATAAAGCCAGTGTCGAGCCGACTGATAAGTCAATCCCCCCAGTTAAAATGACAAAAGTCATCCCAAAAGCAATAAAACCATTCGCTGAAACTTGACGCAATAAGTTAAGTAAGTTACTTGGCGATAAGAAATTTGGATTCATTACTGAAACCGTAATGACTAAAACAAGCAATGCTAGTAAGGGGCCTAATTTTGAGAGCGACTCGCTTATTTTTTTCGTTTGAATCTTTTGTTTTTCCATTTTAATTTCCTCCTGTTGCATAAGTCATGATTTTCTCTTGCGTAGCCTCGCTTCGACTAACTTCACCGGATAATTTTCCTTCATGGATAACGAGAATTCGATCACTCACACCCATTACTTCTGGCAAGTCACTCGAAATAACAATAATCGCCATTCCTCGTTCGGCCAACTCATTCATTAACTGATAAATTTCGCGTTTAGCTCCGACATCGACTCCGCGCGTTGGTTCATCTAAGATTAAAACCTTTGGACCAACACCAATCCACTTCGCCAACACGACTTTTTGTTGATTCCCACCAGAAAGCTCACCCACAATGTCTTGACCAGACATCGATTTAATTTTTAAGCGTTCAATCATTAGTTTGACAAAATCATTTTCGGTTTTTTGATCCACAAAGCCGTGTTTGGTGAATTCATCAATTGATGGTAGGCTAATGTTCTCTGTAATTGAAAAATCCAAGACTAAGCCTTCTGTTTTTCGATCTTCCGTTAAAAAGCCAATCCCACTTTGAATGGCTTGGGCGGGAGAAGCGTGGTTAATTACTTTCCCTTCAACTTTAACGATACCGCTTTCAATTTCATCCAAACCAAAAATACCACGCATAATTTCCGTTCTTCCAGCACCCATTAAACCCGAAAAACCAACGATTTCGCCCGAACGAACTTGAAAATGAATATTTTTAAAGGACTGATTCCGAGCAGTTAAGTTCTCCACTTCAAAGACTACTTCGCCAATGGCCGCTTGTTTTTCTGGGTAATAATCCGATAGCTCTCGACCCACCATTTTCTTAACGACTTCTTCCATGTTTGTTTCTCTTGTGGGTTTCGTATCAATTGATAACCCATCGCGCATCACGGTAATCTGGTCGCTAATTTGAAAAATCTCTTCCATGCGATGGGAAATATAAACAATCGCAACGCCTTGTTTTTTTAAACGACCAATAATTTCAAACAACACTTGAATTTCACGTTCTGATAATGCAGCTGTTGGCTCGTCCATAATTAAAACTTGAGCATCCGTCATCAACGCTTTGGTGATTTCAATCATTTGCTGTTGACCAACGGATAATTCATCGACTTCTTTTTCTAACGGAATTTGAATCCCTAGTTGATTAAAAATTTGCAATGCGCATTCTCTCATTTTTTTTGTATTTAATAAACCAAACCGATGGCGAATTTCACGATTTAAAAACAAATTCTCTAAAACAGTCATTTGCCCCCAAGTGTTCATTTCTTGATGAATAAAACTTAAGCCAAATTCTTCTGCTTCTTTCGGGCTACTGAAAGTTCGTTCTTGTCCATCAATCAAGATGATTCCTTCGTTTTTTTCATGTAGCCCGGTTAAAATATTCATCAAGGTAGATTTTCCTGCACCATTTTCCCCCATTAATGCATGAATCTCTCCCGGATTTAAGAGAATGGAAACATCTTTTAATACTTGATTGCTACCAAAGGCTTTGGCAATATTCTTCATTTCAACTCGCATGAAATTTTCCTCCTTTACTTAAAAAATCACACCCGATTGTAAAATAATATTCGCATACGGTGTTGCTTCACCGGTTCGAATGAGAGCTTTACTTGCTTGTGTTTGTATTTTAAATGCTTCATGTGACAAAAATTGAATGGCTGTTTCAGGAAATAACTGTTTGATGGCAAACAGTTGCGCAGGGTTTTGTTCTTTGATTTCTTCCGCTAAAATAATTTTTTCGATTTGCATTTCTGCTTGGACCGTTTCTAAGGCTTCTATAAATGAAGGCGTTCCGACTTTTAATGCCAAATCAATTTTTTCCACTCCCTTTGGTGTTGGTAGACCGAGATCCCCAATCGTCACTTGATCGGTATGACCTAAGTCGGCTAAAACTTTAGCGATTGAACTATTTAAAATCCCATGTTTTTGCATAATGTTGACTTCCTTTCATTTGTGTCATTGTTGGCATTCCACCTTGAGCACCAAAGCCTTGGACGGATAACGAAGCGGCTAGGTTCGCAAAAGTAATGGCTTCTTTTAAA
>CAYNOA010000051.1:5959-11162 GCA_964398695.1 uncultured Enterococcus sp.
CCAGCTCCCGTTGTGTCGGTGGGCGTAACTTTAAAAGAAGGAACCATTTGTTCGTTTTGTCCATCAAAGAAGATGGCGCCTTTTGAACCAAGGGTAACGATCAATTGATTGGGGTGTTTTCTTAAGGCGCTACTTAATGTTTCATTTGGAAATAATAATGAAAATTCATGCTCATTTGGCGTGAGATAGGTTACTTTTTCAAGCCATTTTTCTTCAATGACGCGGGCGGGGGCCGGATTATACATCAAGGGAATTTGCTTTTGCCAACAATAGTTAATGATTGTTTCATTGGTTGTTTGTGGAATTTCATTTTGGATAATGACTAAATCATATTGATCCAGTTCACTTGCGATGGCTTCGATTTTCTTTGCATCTAGCGCATTATTCGCTCCTGGTACGACAATAATACTATTATCCTGGTCATATAAGGTAATATGTGCAGAGCCTGACGCCATATGTGTAACGGGTTCCACAAACGTGTCATTAACTTGATTGGCTTTTAAATTGGCTTTTATCTCTTGGCCAAAAATATCGGAACCTACACAACCAAGCATCGCGACCAAGCCACCCAAGCGACTCGCGGCGACCGCTTGGTTAGCGCCTTTGCCCCCATTGACCGTCTCAAACGATTCTCCAAAAACCGTTTCACCTTGATTAGGTTTTACATGGGTTTTTACGACAAAATCTGTTGATAAACTGCCGATGACTAAGATTTTTTTCATTGGGTCTCCTTCTTTCTTAAGGTTTCTCGATTTTCTAAATAAACAGGTAAAATTAATTTTTTTTCTTTGATTTTTTGCTCTTGAATGAGTTGATACAACATTTTGGCTCCTTCATAGCCGATCTGATAAGCTGGCTGATGGATGGTCGTTAATCTTGGTATCATCAATTCACTCATTGGGATATCGTCATAACCAATAATTTGCACTTGTTTTGGTATTTGATAGCCTAAGTGATGCGCTTCTTGCATTACTGCGATTGCATGAATATCACTGGGCGCAATGACACTATCGACTTTTGGGTAAGTTAAAAATAATTGCTTGGCTGTCTGCTTTGCTTCTTCCAATGAGAAAGACTTTGAAGCAAGTAAATAATAAGGCATTTGC
Organism: uncultured Enterococcus sp.; assembly: GCA_964398695.1. Taxonomy (GTDB): domain Bacteria; phylum Bacillota; class Bacilli; order Lactobacillales; family Enterococcaceae; genus Enterococcus_I. The sequence goes on from CAYNOA010000051.1 coordinate 7,066, forward strand.
GCTTTTTTAAAAGTATATTCGACACTTAATTGTCGATCACGTAAACGCTCAATTTCTTTTGGTCCTGTGATCACAACAATTTCTTTTGCCTCACTTTCCAAAATGGCTTGCGCTGCTAATTCGCCACCCATTAAATCATCTGAGTAGACCGCATATTCGACGTCTTTTCCGCCACGATCTAAATAGACAATGGGTTGTTTTAGCGTCATTTGCGTGGATGCTTCCACTGCACAAAGAATACCGGCAATATTATTTTGTTCAAAAGCTTGAAAATATTGATTCGTTTTTTCAGGTTGTTCTTGCGCATTCCCCAAGATTACTTGATAGCCCTTTTCACTAAAATAATCTTCGACCCCCTTAGCAATTAATGGAAAAAATGGGTTAGAAATATCTGGTAAGAGCAACCCAATCATTTTTGATTTTTTTTGGAATAATGAACGTGCGACTTCATTCGGTGTAAAATTTAATTCCGCAATTGCGCGATCAATTTTTTCTTGTGAAGCCTTACTGACATAGCCGCTACCATTCATTGCACGCGAAACTGTTGCCACTGACAAGCCAGCTAACTGTGCGACATCTTTGATTGTTGCCAATTTATCACGTCCTTATGTAACCGATTACACATATCATAAATGATTTCGTTTTCAATTGCAAGTCTTAAAACAAAAAAACTGCAAGATAAATTCACCATTCTTTTTGTATATACGAATATTTTTAATCTTTAGAACTTTAAAAGGCTACTCCTGTGACAACTTCAAGCAAGCGAAAAAGTACTTGATTGGCTTGTTCTCCAGTTGCTTGGAGCAAAACGCCTTTTAAACCCCCTTTTTTTTTTGACGGGCTTCAAAAGGCTGCTCCTGCGGCAACTTCAATCAAGCAAGCAAGCGAAAAAGCCGCTTGTTTGTTTGATTTCCAGTTGCTTGGAGCAAAACGCCTTTTAAACCCCCTTTTTTTTAGTTGTTATGCCATAATAATAAACTGGGATTCCTAATAAGGTTAAGCCAATTCCAGCAATGACCAGTAGGGGTTGGGTTAAAGTAGTCATGACTAAAATAAAGCCTCCGCCTAGCATGGCAATTAGTGGGACGATTGGATAAAGTGGCACTTTATAGGGGCGCAAAAGGTTAGGTTGTTTGGCGCGTAAAATAAAAACTGCGGCAAAGATTAATAGACTGAAAAACCACATGACAAATACAAGCATATCGGTTAATAAATCAAAACTACCCACAAAAATCATCGCACAAGCCATTAAAATTTGAATAAAAGCTGCCCAGTAAGGGACATATGTCCGGCGTGATAGTTTCGTTAAGGGTTGGCTAAAGTGAAAATTATTTTGTAAGGCGAGCGCATAAGGAACACGTATACCGGTCATTGTATAACCGTTTAACGCCCCGTACACCGAAATTAAAATACCTAACGTCACGATTTTTCCGCCTGAATTACCAAAAATAGCCATTGCTACTTCTGAAGAAGCATTTAAATTCCCGGCGATCGCGTTCACCGGCAAGGTTTTAACAAAAACAAAATTAATGAAACAATAAACGAGTGTCACAAAACCTAAACCTAAAATGATGGCTTTGGGTAGATCTTTTTCTGGTTGTTTCATTTCGCCGGCAACATTTCCGACATTTAACCAGCCATCATAAGCAAATAAAGTGGCTAATAAAGCCCCGCTAAAGCCCGCTAACCAAGACGAATTAGCATTTAACTCCAAATCAACCAGCGAAACACTGACTTGGCCAGGAGTCAACAAACCAACAAAAATAATCGCTGCAATTGGCAATAGCTTAATAAACAATGTGATTGTTTGAACTTTTGCGGCCACTCTCGTTCCTAATAAGTTGATACTCGTCACACTGATTGCACTTAAAAGTGCAATTGGTATTAAAAATGCGTCACCTAAATGAAAAAGGTGAATAAATTGTGTGGCAAAAATAATGCTTAATGCCGCAATATTGGCTGGAAAATAAATAATAGACTGGGCCCAACCTAATAAAAACGCTGGTAATTTCCCATAAGTTACTTCAATGTATTGAATCGCTCCGCCTGTTTTCGGAATGGCCGTCGCCAGTTCAGCAACTGTCAACCCACCACAAATTGTTAACAAACCTGCCACAAACCAAGCAAGTAAAGCGAGTTGAGCATTTTGCGTATGTGAAACGACCGCTGCTGCTTTAAAAAAGACTCCTGCCCCAATGACCGTTCCCATGACGGTCGACAAAGCACCCGTTAGAGAAATCTCTTTTCTTAATTTTTGATTTTCCAATTTTTACACTCGCTTTCTGTATTAAAACTTATTAGCCAAAGTATACTGAAAATTTATGGAAATTTCCATTAGTATTTCATAAAAAAGAAAAAGCTCAAATGGCGACTAAAATAATCGGCATTTGAGCAATTTTTTTTATACATAAAGATGCAATGGATACGTTAAGTAGTTTGGTTCTTCTAATTTTTCAGCCGTCACAAAGCCTGCTGGTGCGTGTAAAACTGACGGAATTCGGTTAACAATGGTTGCACAAGTATGCGCCACTGTATCAGGTTTTTCTAATGAGAAGATCATCTTTGGTTCACCGGTAATTTCCCAATCACACATGTCGCCGTCGCTTTCACGATACACTTTTCCAATACACTCGACTTCAAGTTCAATGCCTTGATGGGTTTGGATGGTTGTAACCGCCGACATACCGATTGCCTCACCAGCTGGAATCGTCCGACCCAACGTTTGCGAATAAACGTCTTCTTCTAACACAAATGGGACGCTCTTTTGGTCAATCGATTGAATCGTCCAATGCATTTTAGCGCAAATTCCTTCAGCTGCATTCCACATATAAGAAGGGAGGCTTGCAGCTTGCGCAATCTCAGCGTCAAATTTGGCTAAATCATAACCCGCTCCATGTGCTTCAGCTAAAGCTAAACCGTAATCCTCCACGTTATAGCTGACGGCTCCTTTAATTTTTTTAATTCGATTCATTCCTGCCATCATTAAAGTTGGCATGTTAATCCAGTAGATGTCTTGCATCCCACTTCCAGTAATCGTAACCCCATATTTTTTTGCTAATTTATCTAAACGATTGGTAATCGCCGGCGCCGTATTCCATGGATAGATGGCTTCTTCACACGTGGTAATCACGTTGACTTGATTTACGATGCATGTTTCATAGAATTTTTCCATTTCTTCCATATAGCTGAAAATCGTTACAACCGCAATATCCGCGTCACAATTTTCTAAAACGTCTTGCGCATTATCGGAGATTTTCACCCCCGTTTGATAGCCTAATTCCGCAAATTCGCCAATGTCTTTCCCAACAACCGCTGGATTATTATCAATGGCACCGACAATTTCTGCCCCATGATTCATTAAATATTTAATCAAAACTTTTGACATTTTACCACAACCATATTGCACGACACGAATCTTTTCTGTAAACATTGAATTACCTCCTATTATTGTATTTATTTTCACATTTACAGTATAATCTCTCTAGTAACTATAGAGTCAAGGGAGAGTGTTGAAAATGTTTACAAAGATGAAAATTGGTGATTTTGCGCGCTATAATCAAGTTTCCATTCAGGCTTTACGCTATTATGAAGAAATTCATTTATTAACTCCCATTTGGGTCGACCCCAAGACGCATTATCGCTATTATCATATCAAACAATCAGCCGTCATCGATAATATCCAGTTCTTCCAACAACTCAATTTTTCTTTAGCTGAAATTAAGCAGATTATGGACGACACGAATAGTTTAACGGAATTAAATACGCTCGTTGAAAAAAAGAAAGGCGAATTAACCAACCAATTACTCAATATCCAACAACAATTACAAGAGATTGAAAATTTTCAAGAAGGCGCCCTCATCTACCAAAATAAGCAGCATTGTCAAACGATTGAAATTTGCGAATTTCCGACAAGGTATATCTTACCTTATCCCCTTACGCAAAATATTTATACGATGTCAGAAGAAGCCTACGAATTTTCTTTACGCGAATTCAAAAGTCAACGAAACAATGATAATCAGTTTAATTGCATTGGTTCCCTGATGCCGCGTCAGTCTTTCATGGATCAAAGTTTTATTTCAAAAGAATTGTTTATATTT
>CAYNOA010000052.1:0-11143 GCA_964398695.1 uncultured Enterococcus sp.
TTGCATCATGAAGGGCACCATCGAATCAAGATGACTTAAAGCCAAATCGATTTCACTTGTGGTCGTTAAAAAACCATAAGATAATTCATCCACATCGCTATCTTCTTTATAGAGCGTGTTAAATACCGGTACCTCGGTGTTCATAATACTTTTACTTTGAACATCTAGTGAAATCGTATTTAAAGGAATCGTAAAAATCTCTTGCAAGACATGATCGGCAATACTACTTGAAGCTAACACGTATTCTTGCATGCCTTTTTTTAGATTTTCTTCCATTTTTTGGCGTAAGCTTTGATTCTTTTTGACTAAATCAATAAATTGACGGACTAATTCGTCTTGTTTATCTTTTAAAAGTTTATGCCCACGTGTCGCTGTCGCCAGTCGTTTGCGCAACCGACTAAGCTCCATCCGGGTCGGGTTCACATTTAAAATCGCCATTAAAGATTCAACCCCTTCGCATCAGGCAGGAATTCGGCAATGTCTTCTTCTTTGATACGACTTAATTCCGCTTTTGGTAAGGTCGCTAGTAATTCCCAACTTAAATCTAAGGTTTCTTCGATACTACGATTGGTATAAAATCCTTGATTTAAATATTGTTGCTCAAATAAATCCGCAAAACGCGCATACTTTTGATCAATTTCAGATAAAGCGGCTTCCCCTAAAACAACGGCTAATTCTTTGGCATCTTTTCCATCGGCATAAGCCGCATAAATTTGATTCATCGTGGACGCGTGATCGCGCCGGGTTTTGTCTTCGCCAGTTCCTTTGTCTTTTAACCGTGACAAACTTGGCAAGACGTCAATTGGCGGGTTGATATTCCGCTTTTCTAATTCACGTGATAAAATAATCTGGCCTTCCGTAATATAGCCCGTTAAGTCTGGAATTGGATGGGTCTTATCGTCATCTGGCATGGTTAAAATCGGAATTTGCGTAATTGAACCTGGTTTATCCATCAGCATGCCCGCTCGCTCGTAAAGGCCCGCTAGATCCGTATATAGATAACCTGGGTACCCACGACGACCAGGAACCTCACGGCGAGCCGCCGAAATTTCACGCAAGGCTTCACAGTAGTTGGTCATGTCCGTTAGAATCACTAGCACGTGCATCCCTTTTTCAAAGGCTAAATACTCGGCCGCGGTTAAGGCCATACGTGGTGTTGCAATCCGCTCAATCGCTGGGTCATTGGCTAAGTTTAAAAACATCACCGCCCGATCGAGTGCTCCCGTTTTACGAAATTCTTCAATAAAAAACTCCGATTCTTCAAACGGAATCCCGATGGCGCCAAAGACAATCGCAAAGTTCCCAGGGTCATTCGGCACGGTTGCTTGACGGGCAATTTGAGCAGCCATTTCTTTATGAGGCAAACCGGCGGCTGAAAAAATCGGGAGCTTTTGCCCACGCACGAGCGTATTTAAATGATCAATCGCTGAAATCCCAGTTTGAATAAATTCATCTGGAAAGGCTCGGGCCATCGGATTAATTGATGCGCCATTCACGTCGACGCGTTTATCTGGAATAATGCGTGGACCTTGATCAATTGGTTGACCAAGGCCATCAAAAATCCGTCCTAGCATGTCCTCAGATACCCCTAATGTTAACCCCGTCCCTAAAAAGCGCACGCGGCTTTCTTCAACCCCTAAGTTACTGGTTCCTTCAAAAACTTGGACAATGGCTTTGTCCCCGTTTACTTCTAGGACTTGACCGCGCCGAATCTCACCACTGTCCGTTCGAATTTCAACCAGTTCATCAAATTTCACGCCAGAAACTTTGTCGACCACCATAATTGGGCCGTAGATTTCAGAGACGGAACGATATTCTTTTAACATTTATTCCATCCCTCCTTTTTCAACAATTTGCTGGATACCTGTTTTTATTTCTTGTCTTAGATGTACGAGTTCACCTAGTTGTGCTTCTGGTAAATATTTACTACGCGCAATTTTTTCGCGTAAATCAACGGTACCCTGAATGATTTCATGAAAGTAAGCTCCTAGTGAAATGCCGTGTAGGGCTTCTTCGTGAAAAGCTAAAATATTACTTAATAAATAAAATTGTTTTTCACGCGACGTAAAGGTATCAACCGCATCAAATGCGTTTTGGTGTAAAAAGTCTTGTCGAATCGCTCGCGCCGTGACAAGGGTTAAACGATCTTTTGGTAACAAAGAATCGATACCGACTAATTGGACGATTTCTTCTAAACGGCTTTCTTCTTGTAATAAATTCATTGCTTGCTGGACTTGTTTTGACCAAGCGCCATCAAACAGTTCATCTAAGTATTCATGTAACTCGCCTTCATAAAGTGAGTAAGAATTGGTCCAGTTAATCGCAGGAAAATGGCGTTTTTGGGCTAAAGCACTGTCTAATGCCCAAAAAACTTTCACAATTCGTAGCGTGTTTTGCGTGACCGGCTCACTAATGTCACCACCTGCGGGTGAAACCGCCCCAATGGCCGTAATACTTCCCTCATAGCCAGCCTGGCCTAAAGTTAAATAACGTCCCGCTCGCTCGTAATATTCGGCAATGCGACTTCCAAGATAAGCGGGATACCCTTCATCGCCTGGAATTTCTTGTAAACGTCCACTCATTTCACGCAAAGCTTCGGCCCAACGTGAAGTGGAATCGGCCATAATCGCCACGTCATACCCCATATCACGGTAGTATTCGGCAATCGTAATGCCTGTATAAATCGACGCTTCACGCGCGGCTACTGGCATATTGGACGTATTGGCAATTAATACCGTACGCTCCATTAACGACTTGCCCGTTTTGGGGTCGACCAATTCCGTAAACTCGTTAATCACGTCTTTCATTTCATTTCCACGTTCACCACAACCAACGTAAACAACAATGTCAACATCCGACCACTTGGCAATTTGATGTTGCACGACGGTTTTCCCCGCCCCAAAAGGGCCAGGAACGGCGGCTGATCCACCTTTTGCGACAGGGAAAAAAGTATCGATGACTCGTTGTCCCGTCACTAGTGGTTTGCCTGGTTTTAATTTTTGCTTGCTTGGACGCGGTGTTCTTACGGGCCAACGTTGCATCATAGTTAACACTTTTTCTTGTCCCTTTTCATCCGTTAAATAACAAATTGGCTCCGTGATGCTGTAATTGCCCGCTTTCATCGTTTGAATTGTCCCACTAACCCCATTTGGCACTAAGATGCGATGCTCAATCACGCTTGTTTCTTGCACAACCCCTAAAATATCCCCAGCAAAAACTCGATCGCCTGCGGTTTTTTTAGGGACAAAGGTCCATTTTTTTTGCCAATCCAAGGCATCAATCGTGACCCCGCGCTCTAAATAATCACTCTTTGTTTGCGCCATAAATTGATCGAGTGGCCGCTGAATCCCATCAAACATTTGACCTAATAACCCCGGGGCTAATTCAACCGATAATGGCGCCCCCATTGATTCAACGATTTCACCTGGACCAACCCCACTTGTCTCTTCATAGACTTGGATGGAAGCAATGCCTTTTTTTATTTCAATAATTTCGCCAATCAGCCCTTTTTCACTGACTTTGCATAATTCGTGGATTTTCGCTCCTTGTAAACCCGTTGCTCGGACTAAAGGACCAGAAACTTTGATAATTTTCCCAATTGCCAAAAGTTTTCCTCCTTTTCTTTATCGTTCATTGTCTTGTAAAATATTCATGCCAATCGCCTTTTCAACATTGGCTGCCAAACGTTTCATACCAATCCCTAAGTCGCCGGTACTACTTGGAATGGGAATAATCGCTGGCGTAATTTGGTCATCATAACGGGTAATCTCTTCGGTTAATTGTTCGAAAATTCGCTCAGTAATAAAAATCACCCCATAATCTGGCGCCATCTCATGCAATTGTTGTTTCGCCAGCGCTAAGCTTGTGATTGGAAACACATCAATGCCTAACCCTTTGAACGGTTGAATCGAATCTTTTCCACCCAACATCCCAACTTTTTTATCCATACGTTTCACGCACCCGACTTCTTAATATTTCTGTTGGGATTTTATTAATTTTTCCAACAAAAATCATACGTAAGTTTTTAATTTCGCTTTCTTTAGCGTTTAAATAGCCCATTAAAGGAATCGGGCCAAATGGTATGACTTTGCGTTCTTTAAAATAACGCATCAAAAAATTATCTTTTAATAAATCAAATTGATTCATCGTTTGACTCGTTTGTAACTCTTCCTTGCTTTGATTGATTAATGAACGAAAATCGGTTTGCATTAAATAATCAAGCAAAGCATCTAGTGAAATTTGAATTTTCTCAAGTAATTTTTCTTTTGGCAAGATGCCGCCATCAACTAATACCGCACTCATAAACCCTTTTTTGCGTCCCATCAAATGGCTGCGTAAAATAACAGATAGATTGTAAACATCAACTAAACGTTGACTTAATTCAATGAATTCACTTTGGTTGGTTTCTTGTGCCACTTGCAAGAAATGTTGCCAGTAATAGTTATCAAAAATGATATCAATGCCTTGAATTTCTTGATAATCTTCAATGTAAGCATAGACTTCTGCTAAGCAATCGACCATAATTGGCGGCACTAGCGCATGTTTGCGAGTTTGCACCAATTCTTTTAAAGTCGCTACCGCTAGCGAGCCCAATGGCACAACAAAAGCGGTTAAATCTTCTTGTAAATAATTATTTTTGACTAAAACTTTTAAGTTTTGATAATCGTATCTTAAGGTAAAAATATCCACCACGGCCTTTAAGGGCGTAATTTCATAAGCGAAAGCGAAAGTCCGTTCTTGTTCGGCCAATAAAATTTTTTCAAAATCATGTTTAGTCGTGGACTCTTCGATAAAATCACCATAAGGGGTTTCTTGTAAAATGTTATACAGTTCACTTGCCTGCTCGACATTTAAAAGCCGTTCAAAAAAGGCTTGATCAAGCAATTGACTTTCATACGTTCTGACACGTACGTTGGTCGCATTGTATTGAATATCTTTCAAAAAAACCTCCTACCTTTCAGTAAAAATCAAATCTAGTAATTGATAGCTTAACGTTTCTTCTTTGGCATCCAGTAATGCTTCAAATAAATAGTTAAACTCAATTTCGGCTTGTTTAAATACCACGCCACTACGGTTTGGAATAACTTGTTCATTCTTTTTTAACGTCATTTTACCGGTGAGGGCTTGTGCCCAACTCGTCCACATTTCTGGTGTGACCAAAATACTCGTGTATTCACCAAAAATCAGTTCGACTTCGCCAGTTAGAGGCGTACTTGTAAGTTTGCGTAAAACAAAATCAGCAAACTCGGCGGCTGAAATTTGCTGCAGTTTTTGTTTTGCTTCTAAAAACAACTCATCTAAAACGCCTTGTTTTGCAGCTAACACTTGGTTGCGCATTTTCACGTGTAAATCAGAAACTTTCAAACTTAACTCTCGTTGCAACTCTTTTTCATAACGACTTAAGTGTTGTTTTTTTTCTTTTTCAAGTTGTTGTTTTTTTATTTGTAAATTTTGTGCCAATTCTTCTTGGGCTTCAGCGACTAAGTAGGTTTGTTTTTTCTGTGCTTCGTTGATAATTTTCGAGGTTAATTTTGTAATATCTGCCATTTTTTCCCTCCTAATTGTTCACAAGTAAGAAAGAGATAACGAAACCTAAAATCGCATATGTTTCCATCATTGCCACAAAGATAATCCCCTTCGTCGTGTGCTCGGGTTTTTTCGCTAAAATTTGCATCGCCGCACTGGCACCACGTCCTTGCCAAATGCCATTAACAATCGCCGTTAATGAAATCGGTAAGGCGGCAATAAATAAGGCAAAACCTTTGGCAAAAGTAATGTCACCCGTAATTTGTAGGTAAATTAAAAACGAAATTACGAATCCGTATAAACCTTGGGTGGCTGAAAGTAATTCTAAAATCAAGGCTTGACCAAATTTTTCGGGTTGTTCCGCAATTAAACCAGCCGCGGCTTGCGACGTCATCCCAATCCCGATGGTTGAACCAATCCCACCACAAATCGTGGCCGTTGCGACACCTAAGTAGGCAAAAATAATCCCACCATTTTCATAAAAAAAACTAATCCAATTCTCCATCTATCGTTGTTCCTCCTGTTTGTTGTTGTCTTTTGCGTTCACATTGACGTATTTGCCACTTGCTTTGAGTGGTTTAAAGGCTCGCCCGCCGCCTGCAAAGAATTTGCCAAAAAACTCTAAATATTGCAGACGTAAGCCATGCACATAAGCCCCTAAGTAACTTAGGAAAATATTAATACCGTGCAGTAAAATAAATAAGGCAATTCCGAGTGTGTAGCGTGCTACCGGTGGAAAATAACTAATAATTAAGTTAAAGGCCGCGGCAATACTCCCGCCAGCCACACCCAGCGCCATGAGTCGGGTATAACTAACCAAATCACTCATATAGTTGGTTAAATCCATTAAGCCATAGAGCCCCGTTCCAAATTTCCCAGCCATTGTTTCACCTTCAAAGCTACCGCCAATCACAACGCCAATTAAAGAAGCAATTAATCCGACCAAGCCAACTTGTGTCCATGGCCCATCAGGAATTACGGTAAAACCAAGCGCTAAAAGTGCCCCACTAATTAAAAAGAGCATCCAAGAGCCGGCTTGAAAAATCGCCTTGATCTTTTGTTTTTTGTGATTCCATAGAAGATAAAACTTCAAGATTAAGGCAAAGAAAATTTGAATATATCCAAATAAAACAGAAATAAGTAGAATTTCAGTAATATCTGACTGACTTGAAAGCAGTTGCAGCGGCATATTTATCCCAAAGAAACTACCGTAAATTAAGCCCCACATCATTGTTGGAAGTGCACTTAATTGAAAGAAGGTTAACATCCGCGCCATCGATGCTTCAAAATAAAAGAATTTCTTTGCTAGTAAAATCGCTAAAAATAAGACAAGGCCATAACCAAAGTCAGCCACCATCATGCCAAAAGCCAATGCATAAAAAGGGGCCATAAAAGGTGTCGGGTCAATTTCATCGTATTTAGGTAGAGAATACATCTCCACGAGCGATTCAAAAGGAGCCACCCAGCGATTGTTTTTTAGTAAGATGGGTACGGCCTCAATTTCTTGGGCCTCGACCTCAGCAAAAACTAAATAATAGTGGTCTTTTGTGGCTTGGGCGATTTCACTTTCTAAGCGCCTTGCCTCACTTTTTGGCACCCAGCCAGCCAAACTAGTTATTGCTTTTGACTGCAAGAGTAATTCTTGGTTTTGCAATTTGATGATTTTACTATTTAATGCTTCAGCCACGAGGGTGAATTGTTCCAGTTGGGCTTGCATTTGCTGCAAATCGGTTTTAATCGTCGCTTCTTCAGCTAAAACAGCTTGCCGTTTGGCTTTCACTTGAGTCAAAGCATTAGCTGGTTTTCCCACAAATGGGTAGTGGTAGGGGGTAAAACCATGATTGAGTAACAGTCGATCGACGAATTTTTGATTGGTTTTGTGAATTAAAATTAAGAGATAGGTCGTTGTAGTGGTTTGTTGGATAATTTCATAATAACTACTTGGGTATTTGGCTAAATCGTGGGTAAGCGATGGAAATTGTTCATTCGGAAGTGTACCTAAATAGCCGATGCTTTGGGTGAATGTCGTTAAACTTTCTGGATAATCGTCAAAATATTGCCAACGATTTAATTCATCTTCTGCTTGGCTAAGTTCTTGTTTTTCTTGTTCAAGCATCCGCAGGCGTTTCTCTTTTTTACGCAATTCAAGTAGTTGGTCTTCCCATCCGCTTGTCTTCAATTGCGTGTCAAGCTCACTCAACGTATACGATTTGGGTTTTTGCCGTAATTTTTGAATGAAACTTTCCTTGGGTAAATAATTCATTAAAAATTCACGCCCCCAAAGGACTTGGGTTAGCTTATTTTCTAACTGTTCGATTTCGACATTCGCATTTTCTTTGACAAAATGGTTTTCTGAAACTAAAATCCCGTTTTCTGCAGGTAGAAGTTCCGCTTGCTCGAAATTTTGTAGTGTTTGTAAAACGAGCCCTTGCTCTTCTAAAAAAGTGAGCACGTGGAATTTTTGCATTTGGACAATTGCCACTTAAGTCACCACCTCTGTTAAAATTCGTTGGATTGCTTTTGCCCGCAAGTCTGGCGCAATGGTTTGTAATTTCGTCAACTCTTCATTGGCTTGTTTGACTAACGGTTCTTTAATTGCTGAAAACTCAAGCGCCATTTGCTCTTTTAAGGCTTGTTGTTTTGTTTGCTCTTGCGCTTTTAACTCTGTGCAAAAATCGTCTAATTGCTGCTGATTTTCGGCCTTTTTGCTAGCGATGATTTGATCTGTTTCTTGTAAAATAGCTTCGGCTTGTTTTTCCGCCTCAATAATTTGCTGAATCGCATCAATACTCATTCTCTGATCCCTCCTCCTTATCTTTTTTTAATGAAAGCTATTACAGGTAAACTTTTTCATTAATTAAATGTTAACGGAGAAGTTAAATGCCGTCAAGGATGAGCGAGCATCTTCATTGTTTTTTCATTGTTTTTTCATTTTTTTTGACATTTCACTTCATTTGTCGGATTGAATAAAAAAAAAAAAAAACGACAGCTACCCTCAATATTGAAATTGAGTGGGAGCTGTCGCTTAATTATTGGCTTAGGCAGTTACTTGGGGTGCAATTTTGGCTAATCGGATTGCTTTTTCTTCAGCTGAAAGGTGATTTCTTTCAACATAGCGATTTTTTTCGTGGGCGGCACATTCGTAGCAACAACCACCTAAGTATTTTGCTTCGTTTTCTTCCGAAGTTAAAATTTGGCGGTTACAAAATGGATTGCCACAGTTTACGTAACGTTCACAAGGTGTATGGTCAAACCAGTCTTGGCCAATCACTTTTTTATCCACATGGTTAATTTCCACACTAATTCGGTCATCAAAAACGTACATTTTGCCATCCCAAAGTTCCCCTTGTACTTCAGGGTGTTTGCCATACATCGCAATTCCACCATGTAATTGTGACACATTTTCGACGCCTTCACGGAGTAACCAACCAGAAAATTTCTCACAACGAATGCCGCCTGTACAGTAAGTTACCACTTTTTTATCCATGAATTGTTCTTTATTCTCACGAATCCATTGCGGTAGTTCGCGGAAATTACGAATATCTGGGCGAATTGCGCCGCGAAAATGCCCTAAATCATACTCATAGTCATTACGCGCGTCAATCACAATCGTTTCTTCTTCTAATAAGGCTTCTTTAAATTCAACTGGATCTAAATATTTACCTGTTAAACGTAGTGGGTCAATGTCATTTTCTAAATTCAAGGCCACTAATTCTTTTCTTGGTCGCACAAACATCTTCCGAAAAGCATGTCCTTCACTTTCATCGATTTTAAACCAAGTTTCTTTGAAGCGTTCATCCGCGTGCATCCAGTCCATATAAGCTTGGGTTGCTTCAATCGTTCCTGAAACAGTGCCATTAATGCCTTCTTCGGCTACTAAAATCCGTCCTTTTAAACCTAAGCTCTTACAAAAATCTAAATGCTCTTTGGCAAAGTTCTCCGGGTCGGTGATTTCAGTATAGTTATAATAAAGTAATACGCGATAGTCCATATATCGGTTCCCCCTCATAAAATTATACAGGAGCCATTATAGCGAGTTTTTTTAGAAAAGACGAAAATTTTGCTTGTAGTTTTTTACACAATTTGCTTGGCTTTGGACCGTTAAAAAAGTTTCTCGCTTTTTCAAAAGAGAAACCTATACTTATAAATAAAGAATAAAACAAAGGATGGGAAAAACAATGAATTTAGAAGACATCATGCACCGAATGCATGCTGGCAAACTTTACTGTGCCGACGATGAGACCTTAGTCACTGAACAACTCACCTACTTAGATAAATTATTTACCTATAACCATTTGCCACCGTCAAAAGGGGCGCAAAAACAAGCTTTACTAAAAGAAATGTTCGCGGAAATTGGCGACGCTTGCTACATTGAAACGCCTTTTCATGCGAACTGGGGCGGGAAAAATGTCCATTTTGGCCACCACGTCTATGCCAACTTTAACTTAACGCTCGTTGATGATTCGCATATTTATGTGGGCAATCATGTGATGATGGCACCAAATGTCGTCTTAGCTGGCGGCACGCACCCGATTCATCCAGAACTGCGTAAAAAGCAAGTTCAATATAATTTACCGGTTAAAATCGAAGACAACGTTTGGCTGGGGGCTGGCGTGATTGTTTTACCGGGGGTCACGATTGGCGAAAATAGCGTGATTGGGGCCGGCAGTGTGGTCACAAAAGACATCCCCAAAAATGTCATTGCACTCGGCAATCCTTGTCGCGTCTTACGTGAAATTGATGCCAATGATTTAAAATTCTATGAAAAAACTCGTCTGATTGATTTATAATTAAAAAAAGAGCTTGTGCCCGAAGTGTTCCGCTTCAAGAAAGAAGCTACTTTTGGCACGCTGTTTGTTCGCAAAGAAGGGCTGTGACAAAATTAAGTCACGGCCCTTTCTTTTCAAACAAACACTTTTCTGGCAGTAAAAAAGGGGCTAAAAATAAATGGATGACGGCCAAGTGTTTAGTACGCATCAAGGGCTTCATTTAAAGCCTCAACCGTCGCTACTGGAATCGTCCCATTTTTCAACAAAATACTTGTTTTTGTTTTGAAAGAAGGCGCCAAAGCCAAATCCGCTGTCCGGCCAGTCACATCAAGTGAAATATCGGCCAAACGATTTTCATAGAGTTTGCTTTTAAAGTCCGGCTCAACAATCGCTATCGATGCCAAAGCAACTAAATCGCCATAATTTAGCGCATCGAGGGCTTTTTCCGGACTTGTGATGTCACCGGCAACGATTAGTGGCACTCGTCCTTTTATTTTTTCACGAATGACTTGGTTGATGATTTGCCCTTTGTATTGGCCTTGTTCGGCTTTCTTCTTATAACCATTCGGACCAAAAAGCGAAATACTCACATAATCAATCCCTCGATTTAAGACTTTTTCTAGCAAATGGAGCGAATCTTCTAACAAATAACCGATATTTTCCCCATGAATTTCTTCTGGGCTTAAACGGTAACCCACTAAAAAAGGCCGAGTTGCTTCTTTAGTAATTAGTTTTTGAACGGCTTGAATGACGTCAAGGGTTAATTGACAACGCCTTTCAAAATCGCCACCCCAACGATCATTGCGTTCATTCGAAAATTCCGAAAAAAATTGTTGCAGTAAAAAATG
>CAYNOA010000053.1:0-11105 GCA_964398695.1 uncultured Enterococcus sp.
TGCGATAAAGGTTGATCCGTAAAATTACGATTCCACTCTTCATCAATGATATCAAAGGCTAAACCGGTATGATGTTCACTAAACCCTGGTTCTGTTGACGTTTCTTTCACTTGAGCGATAGCTGCTTCTTCCGTTAACCCTTGATTCATTGCTTCATCGACATATCCTTGAAAAACTTCCGTTTGATAAGAGACGGACCGATAAGCGGAGATTAGCACAAGCGAAAAACCAGCTTGTTTGGCAGCTGCAACCAACGCTTGATAAGCATTGACAATTTTTTGGTTCAATAACATTCCATTATCTAAAGTAACCAAGTCGCTTGCGGGTACTTCTTCGGTTATTTTTTGACTAGGTCCAACTAAAATAAGTTCCCAGTCAGTCAATTTTACGTCTGGCAAAGCAAGTGGAACTTTTTCTTGCCCACTGTCTTGATTGGATTTCACTTTGTTATTCACTACTTTTTCTTGGTGCGTTGTATCTTTTGCTGCCGCTTTTTGGTAAGGTCTTGCAACAAAAAGATTAATTTGATAAATTAAAAAAATTGCTAAAATTGAAACAACACTTATTTTTAAAACCTTCATAAAATTCCCTCTAACCATCTAAAAATTTACACATAGTTTTCTGCTAGTTCTTGATTAATCCAATCGAGCAATGCCACTTCTTGACGCACAATTTGATTTTGGACTTCTGCTGGCAAACGAAAATTTAATACATCATCAAAGCCCCACTCGCCATATTCTAAACTAACTCTTAAATCAATAAAATCATCATCTAAAGTATCATTTAATTGCTTAAATTCAACGACACCGCAATCAGAATTCAACCATTTTTGTGCGATTCTGATTTTCATTTTTTTATACTCTAACACCGCAATTTGCCGCTTTTCTGGATAAATAATTGTTTGGCGTAAAACTTTTTGTAGCAACATCCATTCGTAATCACTAAAAATATTTTTGACTTTTTGATTTTCTTCAGCCGATAATTGGGTTTTCCCTTTTTTCCAATTTTCCCAACGCTCTTTCGAAATTCCTAATTGTTCCTCATAAAATGCCGCTTCAGAATGATAGATTTCTCTCAATCCACCCAAAATCAAAGCAATATAAATTTCATGCATAAAAAACCCTCCCATGTACTGTAATTGATTTTTGTCAAAAGAAAAAGTCTTCTATTCAAATATTGACCAAAACTTAATTTCTTTTGTTATACTATAATATAATATATTATAACCTAGGAGGCTTATTTATGGAAAAATTTAATTGGGGAATTGTCGGTACAGGTGATATCGCGGAACAATTTGCAAATCAATTTGAGCAAAAAGACAGTCATTTATATGGTGTTTGTGCCCGCGATTTTGAGAAAACTAAGAAATTTGCAGCTAAACACCAAATTGAATACGTTTTTTCTAATTTTGATACGATGCTTGCTGATTCGAAGCTACAGATTGTTTATATAGCGGTGCCAAATCAACTGCATTTCTCCTATATCAAAAAAGCCTTACTGGCAAATAAGCATGTGCTTTGTGAAAAAGCAATCACTTTAAATTGCCAAGAATTAGAAGAACTGGTTCAAATTGCGCATGAAAGAAAGCTAATCTTACAAGAAGCGATGACCATCTTCAATATGCCGCTTTATCTGGAATTAAAAAAACGGGCCCAAGCCAACGAATTCGGGCGCCTAAAAATGATTCAAGCGCCATTTGGCAGTTACAAAGAACCTGATCCCAAAAATCGATTTTTCAATCCAGATTTAGCTGGCGGTGCCTTATTAGATATTGGAACTTATGCGGTCTCCTTTGCGCGTTACTTTATGTCAAGCACCCCCAACGTCCTTTTTAGTGAAATGCTACCATTTGAAACAGGGGTAGATGAGCAATCAATCACTCTCTTAAAAAATGAACAAAATGAAATGGCTACAGTTGCACTCACCTTCCAAGCCAAAATGCCAAAAACAGGGATTGTTGCTTATGAAAAAGCTTATGTAACCATTCCGGAGTACCCGCGAAGTGATTATGCAACCATTACTTATTTAGACGGGAAAGTCGAAACCTTGCGAGTCGGTGAAACGAAAAATGCGCTTAATTATGAAATTGCGCAAATGATTCAAAGCATCCAAACCACTCAAAATTCGACCTTACCACTCACCATTGACGTGATAAAAATTCTTGATATGATGCAAACCCTGTGGAAGAAATAATTTAAACAAACAGTCATCCTCCCTAAAATCACCCTAAAAAAAGATTTTAGGCACGTCATTACTGTTTATTTTGGCTAAAGTTTAATTACTAGGTTTCGAATTGGAAAACTCGGCTTTTATTTCAATAAAATTTTTGTAAGTCTGTAAAAACTGAAATAAACGAGCTCGGTTTTCAAATTCTGACCGATTCGCTGGCATCGGTTTAAGGCGATAACTCTCTAGCACCCAAGAAATTTCTTTTAAAATTTGTTGCCCATCATTTTCTTTAGATAAAGTTTGGCTCGTATTATTTAATAAAATTCGTAAATCTTCCACTAAATCTTCTTTTGTTTGAATTTTCTCAAGCAAGGCAACCATTTCTTGAATCAGTTTTAATTGTGAGCTTCGCATCAAGAAATAGTTTTCGTAATAATTATTTGACTTTAGCCAGTGATTTTCTTGATATTCAATGGCTTTACTCAAACCAAATTGAATGGCATGGGCCAACTCTTGCGTTCGCTCGACTAAATCTTTCTTTGATGGCTGATTTAGACAGTTCGACATTTCTTGAAAAACTTGCCGAAAACTAGCTTCAACCTTGTCTTGTTCTAATTTTAATTTTTCTTCTAAATTCGGCATATATAAGTTTAAAAGCAAGGCCATTCCTACCCCAATTGCCATCAAAAAAAATTCATTTAAAACTAATTGCATTGCAAAATGTTTTTCTAGCATATAATGCGTTACCAAAACTGAAGTCACGACAATGCCATCGGTTAAAGCTAACTTTACCGTTAAAGGGATAAATAATAATAAAAAGAAACTAAAGCCTAACGCATTAAATCCAAATATTTGAAACGTCACAAATGAAATCAGAGTCGCTAAGATTAAAGCATTAAACCGAGCAAACCCAACATTTAAAGATTTTTTTTTCGTATTCCCCAAGCTTAAAATAGCAATAATTCCCGCAGAAGGGGCATATGATAAATTAAAGTAACTCGCTAATAACATTGCTAGAAAACAAGCAATGACTGTTTTAATCGTGCGCATCCCAATTTTCATAAAATTCCGCCTTTTCTTTTTGTATAATCTATGAACTTTGTGGTAATATAATAACCAATTATTTACTTTAAAGCTAGTCCATTAAATTTAGAAAGGTGTGATTCAGTCATGCATTTCGGCAATTTTCGTTTTGGAATGCGAACCTTTAAATCTGCCTTGGCAGTAATGCTTTGTATTTTAATTTTTCATCTAACCAACCGCGGAGAACCCATGATTGCTGCATTGTCGGCTGTTTTTTCAATGCGGCAAGATTTACCCACGACACTAAGTTTTGGAAAATCACGGATTCTTAGTAATTCCCTTGGTGGGGCAATTGCCATTATTTATATTTTGATTCAAACTCAATTTGAATCAAAATTTCTCCTAGAACTGATTTTAGTGCCTATTTTCGTTGCCTTGGTCATTATTATTTCCGATGGCATAAATAATCAAGCGGGAATCATTTCAGGTGTTTCAACCTTACTTTTAATTACTTTAAGTATGCGTGGCCAAGAATCATTCACTTATGCACTTGCTCGGGTCATCGATACCTTTATTGGCACAATCATTGCCGTTAGTTTAAATTATTTTATTCCTTTGCCTGACACTCCAAAAAAAACTTAACAAAAAAAGGCCAATACGCGCGTCTTAGGAGACGCATGTACTGGTCTTTTTTTACTCATTTGATTTTAAAGCTTCAATCATGTCCACGTTTTTCAACTTATGATACATGACTACACCGACAACAATAGTAAAAAATAAAGTAATTAAACTTGCATAGATGTAGCTTGTCAAATGGATGGTCGGGGAAAACATTAACATATCTAGTTCAACCGTTTGAAGCACATAACGGTGTAAAATTTGACCAAAGAACAGACCAACACCGATACCAATTATCGTTAAAATAATATTTTCTCGATAAATATACATGGTGACTTCCTTATTATAAAAACCCAAGACTTTAATGGTCGAAAGCTCACGAATACGTTCGGAAATATTAATATTGTTTAAATTATATAAAACAATGAACGCCAATAAGCCAGCTGAAATAATTAAGACCCAAACGACCAAATTTAAGACATTGGTCGTGTCATCTAAAGCCGTTGAAGAATCAGATAAGAACGTCACATTAATCACTTTATCAAGTGCCATTAGTTGACTGGCAACCTTCTTTTCCTCACTTTTAGTCAATGCTTTTGAAAACAAAAGAAGTTCACTATTGTACTGAGGATTTTTCCCGAAAATTTCTGTATAGGTTTGCGGCGTTAAATAAGCAAAATGGCCGACATAATTTTCAACAATTGCGGCGACTTTCACTTCAAAGGTTTCTTTATCGGCATTTTTCAATTCAATCGATTGCCCTACCGAAACATCTAAAATTTTTGCTAATTTTTCATTAATGACTGCCCCTTCATCCGTTAACTCATAATGCTGCGCTGTTTTTCGATCAGTCATTAAGAAGAAATCCGGCAAAATGGTGGGATCTTTGGGGACATAAACGGTGACATCTTGAATGTTTTGCCCTTTTTTTTCAGCCGTGAATACTTCTGAAGTAATCACTAATGTCTTTTTTAACCCATCGATTTTTTTGAGCGTTGCTTGATAATCAAGCGTTTGTTGCTCCGTTGCATCTTGTTCAAAACTGGCAATTCCTTGATAGGTCCAAATTTGACTAAATTGGATGGGGACAATATCACTAATCGAATTTTTCAGACCAAACCCAGTCAAAATCATCGCTGTACATCCAGCAATCCCAAAAACAGTCATCAGCATCCGCGCTTTATACCGAAATAAATTTCGCATGGTCACTTTTTGATTGAAATTTAAGTGGCGCCAAATGAAAGTTAGGCGTTCGATTAAAATTCTTTTCCCTGCCTTTGGTGCCTTTGGTCGTAGCAATGTCGCAGGTGTACTCTTTAAATCAACTTGTAAGATAATCAGTGAAATGCCCACTGTACAAAACAAGCCCACAACTAGCCCAATCGCGGAGTATGACCAATACCACGGTGTTGCAAATTCTTTAATACTATATAATTGACCATAGGCGTTAATAATAATCGTTGGGAAAAGATAAAAGCCAAAAGCCAGACCCAATAGAGTACCTAGTAGCCCCGCGGCTAACGCATAAATTAAGAATTTCAATGCCACCTCATGGTTACGATACCCTAGCGCTTTGTAGGTCCCGATTTCAACACGCTTTTCTTCAATCATTCGACTCATTGTGGTCAAACTAACTAAAGCAGCAATCAAAAAGAAGATCGTTGGAAAGACGGTAGCAATTGAAGTAATTCGATTGGCATTTTGTTTATATTCAATATAGCCAGGATTACTATCACGATTGACCAACGTAAAATCGGCCGCTTGCAACTGCATGACTCTTTTTCTTTCTTGGTTTAATTTTTCTTGGGCTTTTTTTAAATCTGGCAGTTTTTCATTTTTTAATTTTTCAAATTCTACCAAATTTTCTTCATAACTTTTTCGAGCAGCGGTTAATTCTTTTTGAGCGGCCGTTAATTGTTGCTGCCCTTTTTGTTTTTCAAGGGCGAAATCAAGCTTCCCTTGAGTTAACTGCGCTTGGCCAGCCGTTAGTTGTTCTTGGGCTTTTTGAATTTCTGCTTGACCCGCATCGATTTGCGCTTGACCGCTTTCAATCGCTACTTGTGCGTCTGCTAATTCTGCCATTTGTACTTCTAACTGTACAAGGGTGGTTTGGATTTGAATGAGTTGTTCATCAAATACTTTGCCGAGTTGTTTTAATTGTTCAATCGCTAAGTCCAGATTCTCCACCGTTAGTCCGTCGAGTAATCGTGCGATGAATTCTTGCAATTCGGAAGAAGTCGGTAAGGTTTGAGCGATTAACTCTAAATATGCTCTGATTGTTTCAACCGCTATCGTTTTTTCTTCAAGACTTAAATCCATCAATTGATTGATATATTGCATCATCTCTTGGTAAATGTCTAGTGCCTCTTGTAATTGATTCATTGTCTCTTGTAATTGTTCTTTTTGCAGATTTAATTGCGTCAATTGTTCACTTAAGGCAGCGACTTTACCTTTATTTACATCTAATTCACGTTGTTTTTCTTGTAACAATTGCTTTTGCTGATTAAGTTCTTGCTGAGCCGAGACTAACTGCTCTTCTTGTGTTGTCATTTCATCCTGAGCGTGGGCCATCGCTAAATCAAATTTATTTTGATTGACCGTAAGTTCAGCTTCACCCGCTTCGAGTTGACTTTTCGCCTCTGCGAGCTGCGTTTGCCCATCGGTAATCTGTTGATTGGCTTCATCAATTTGTCGTTGATTCTCTTCTAATTTTTCTAAAGCTTCTTCTTGAACTTCTTGTAGACGCCCCTTTTGACGCGGTGCTAACAAACGTTCCATTTTTTTTTCATTTTTCGCCATGAGTTCATCGTACGTATCCGTATAGGCAGTTACATTTGTTAAATTACTAAAACGAACCAGCATCCGACCATATGCCTCCTGATTAAATGCGGCAGTCGGTAGATAAGCAAAGTAATCAATGGAGCCATTGCCAACATTCGTGTTCCCTCGTTTGGTTTGATCGATGAACTCCGGCGTCTTAACAAAACCAACGATTTTGAAAGTATGTTCATTTAATTGCTCATCGGAATCATCTTTTAGTAAAACCTCAAAGGTCTCGCCAATTTGATACCCTTTTTCTTCTGCGAGATTACTATCCAAAAGGATTTCATTTTTTTCTTTTGGTAATTCCCCCTTGACTAATGTCAATTGGTTTAATCCGCTATTTGGTTCATAGTTTATTAACCGAAAGACTTGGTTTTTATCACTTAAATGAATATCCACCAAGTACTGTAGCACCACTTCATCAATAAAATCGGCATTTTCTGTTAATTTTTTATCTTCTTTGGAAAAACCAAGAGAAGAATAAATAGTCAAATCAGCTAACTGTGTCGTTTGATAATAATCATTTGAAGCCCGTAACATATCTGGACCTGTCGCACCAATTCCCACAAAAAAAGCCACACCTAAGAAGATAATCCCTAAAATGGATAAAAAACTCCCTGGTGAATCTTTCATTTCTCGTAAACTGGTTTTTAACAATGCTTTTTTTTTCATTAAACCACCTACCATTCAATTGCAGAAATCGGTGTTGGATTTTCATTGACTTCGATACTCCGAACTTTTGCGTCATTAATTCGGATGACGCGATTAGCCATTGGCGCAATTTGGGAGTTGTGTGTAATAATGACAACCGTCGTCCCTGATTTGTGAGCGGCATCTTCCAATATTTGTAAAATCTGTTTGCCCGTTTCATAATCAAGGGCACCCGTTGGTTCATCACAAAGTAATAATTTAGGTTTTTTCGCTAAAGCGCGAGCAATTGTTACCCGTTGTTGCTCGCCACCAGAAAGTTGGGCTGGAAAGTTATTCATCCGATGGCCCAAACCAACTTCAAATAACACTTCCTCGGGATTTAAAGCATCCGGGACAATTTGAACGGCCAGTTCAACATTTTCACGGGCGGTTAAATTTGGAACTAAATTATAAAATTGAAACACAAACCCAATATCCGTTCGACGATAGCCGGTTAACTGTTGATCGTTGTAGTTGGCAATATCAGTCCCATCGACAATAATTTGCCCACTATCACAACTATCCATTCCACCTAAAATATTCAAAACGGTCGATTTACCTGCACCACTTGGTCCTAAAATCACCGCAATTTCACCTTTTTCAACTTCAAAAGAGACATGATCGTTGGCAATAATTTCAGTATCGCCCATTTGGTATTTTTTTACTGCGTCAATTACTTGTATATAACTCATGTTTTCGAACACTCCTTATCATACTTTCATTTCTCATTGTATCATTTTAAAGATTTTTTTCCTAAATAAAAAAGGAAGAACCCGATGGTTTGCTTCCTTTTTTATCGAATTATTAAGCTTTGAAGCGCTCAACCCCATCTAAATAAGTGGCTGCTAAAGTCATATCGGGATTTAAAACAATAAAGTCAGCTGCGCGACCGGCTTGAATCATGCCGCATGCGTCATCAATTTTACAGCTAACCGCGGGTACGTAACTGGCCATTAAAATTGCCTGTTCAGGGGTTGCTAATTCCCAGTCGACTACGTTTTTAATCGCTTCTTTCAACTTCAAAATACTTCCTGCTAAATTACCTTCTGCCATGCGAGCGGTTCCTTCTTTTACGACCACCGGAAACTCACCTAAGATGTAATTACCATCCGGCATCCCGCCAGCCATCATACAATCCGTAATTAAAGCCACATGGTCATGACCCGCTTTTTCAATTAAGACTTCTGCTGCATGCGGATGGACATGGTGACCATCACAAATTAATTCAGAAAAGACTTCATTTAAAGTTAAAAGTGCACCCACCATGCCAGGTTCGCGGTGATTTAAGCCACGCATTCCATTAAAGGCATGCACAAAAACACTTGCACCTGCTTCAACTGCCACTCGTGCTTCTTCCAAAGTCGCATTGCTGTGCCCTAAGGAAACAACCACGCCCTCTTTGGTAACTGCCTCAACAAATTCTTTCACGCCTTTTCTTTCAGGTGCCAATGCAATTTTTTTAATTAAACCACCAGAAGCTTGTTGCCACTCACGAAAAGTAGCTAAGCTCGGATCACTAAAATAACTTGGATTTTGTGCCCCTTTATATTCTTCCGTAAAAAAGGGACCTTCAAAATAAATTCCTTGAATTTTCGCGCCGGTTACTTGTTCTTTCACTTCACCAATCGTGGTTGCAACCTCTTTTAATAATTTTTTGCTTGAAGTTAAAGTCGTTGGTAAAAATGAAGTCACGCCACAAGATAAGAGGGCTTCAGACATTACTTTGATGCCTTCTGCGTCATTGTCCATCACGTCATGATTCATGTAACCGTGAATATGCGTATCGACTAATCCTGGGGCAATCCATTGGCCACTGTAATCAATTAATTGAATCTCATTGTCTTCAGGTAACGAAGAGACATACTCTCCGAACTTCCCGTCAACGAGCTCTAAATAGCCTTTGCCTTTTGTTGCTGCTCTAAAAAAGAATTTATCTGCGAATACAAATGTTCTCATTTTTAAAAATCGCTCCTTATCTACTTACTACCTGTAAAATTACTCCTAATGACATATGAAGTCAAGATTGTTTTTCAACCAATTCCAATCTTTTTTGTCATTTCTGCGAGTTCAAAGTACTCTGAGGCTTCAAGCATTTTTTCTTTTTTTTGTAAAACTAATCCTTTTAATAAAAATAGCTCTTTTAAGTAATAATAACTACTAAATTGTTGTCCTACTAAAAAACCTTCCTCAATGACTTCGAGTGCGAGTTCAAGCTCATTCATTTGAAATAAAACATCTGCGTAATTATAGGCCACTTTCACAAGTTCAAATATTTTTTGTTCATTTGGTAATTGTTTAAACAAATTAAAACAATAACTAGTCAGCTCTAAAGCTTTTTTGCTCTGTCCATTTTCACCATAAACACGACCCAAACAGCTAATCAGTTGGAGCTCAACCATCGAAATATTACTTTTATTTTGTCCATAAGTATACAAAATACCACGTTTTAGTGACTCAATAGCTAACTGGGTATCATTTTTTACATAATACTGACAACTTCCTAAATAATAGTAATACCGTTGTAAATCTATCTCTAACTGTAATTGATTGACAAAATTTTCATCATGAATTAAAGCATAGACCTTTTCATAATTTGTCTGGATAAAGTGAGTATGAATCTCATCAAACTTGCGATTGAGTTTAGTTATTGCTTCAACTTGGGATAACATCAATTGATCCATCGTAATCTCCAAACGTTGGCAAATTTGTTGTAAAATGACCGCGTTGGGCAGTTCTTCGTCGTTTTCAACTCGACTAATGAGGCTTTGCGCACAAATCCCTTCTGCGAGCATTTTTTGCGTCAATTTTCTTTCTTTCCTTAAAATTTTTAAGTTTTGACCAAATGATTGTATTGCTTCTTCCATAAATCCTCCAAATATGCGAATTTGCATTTTTCATTTCTCTCATTTTAGCACATAATGATAAAAAAGGTACTTAATCAACAAATTGCTTGGTTATTTAGTCAATTGATTAGGAGTGATAGAAATGGAAGCGCAAACAAAGGTTATTTTTACATGGAACAATTTTACGTATTGGGGAATTATTGAAAGGGAATATGAAAACTCTGTGCTCGTTCAAGTGAACGATCCTTCCGATGAAATTTTAGAGAAGTATAATGGAAGAATGGTGATTAGTAAGAAAGTTTGTTCAGCAATCCCTGCGTAGCTTTTTTATTACGCTTTTAAATAACAAACAAAAAGTTGAGGAAAGGTCGTAAATAACCCTTCCTCAACTTTTTAAGGTGTGTCTGTCTCTCACGCGTGCCAGTCGACCATTTCCTCACGGCTACTTTATTTTAAACCATCTAATTCATTAAAGTATGAACGGCGATAAGCATCGGTCTTATTTTTACGAAAAAGCGGCTCTTTCATAGGTTCTTATTTTTGACGATAAGTCGCTAAAAAGTCCCGCATACGTTGACTAGTCATTTTTAATTGTTCTAAATTTGGTAAGTAAACAATTCGAAAATGATCGGGGCTATGCCAGTTAAAGCCACCACCATGAACGAGCAAGACATGTTTTTCATGCAAAAAGTCTAGCACAAATTGCTCATCATTCAAGATATTAAAACGTTTGGTATCAATTTTAGGAAAAATATAAAAAGCGGCTTTTGGCTTGACAGCTGACAAACCTGGAATGTCGTTAATCGCATTGTAAATAAACTCCCTTTGCTCATATACTCGGCCACCAGGTAGTAGTAGTTCATCAATGCTTTGATATCCACCCAGAGCAGTTTGAACAATTTGTTGTGACAATACATTTGAGCATAAGCGCATGGAAGA
>CAYNOA010000054.1:0-11000 GCA_964398695.1 uncultured Enterococcus sp.
ACAAAGGAAGCCAATTATTGGTTAATGAATGAATGCATGACGCCTTTACAAGAAATTAATGATCATTACTTAAGAGAAAACAACTTATCTCCAGCGCTTATTCGCACAAATAGCTATGAAATGATTAAAAACTTGCTTAACCAAGGGGTCGGACGGACGATTATTTCTAAGCTCGCCTTGACCGAGGGCATTCCTTTTGAAGCACTTGAATCCGATAATTACCGCCACTTCTATTTCTTAACTAAAAAAGAAGTGATTTCGGAATTGCTCGCTGAAGTCGCGCTATTTATTCGCACCACATTACAAGAAAATGCGCTTCCTTACCAATAGGAAGCGCATTTTTTAGGCTTGCAAGGCCTGTAAATGCGTTTGAATCGTGGTGATTTCAGGTAAAAAAGTTTGTAAAAATCGTTGATAGCCACAAAAGTCCCCGGCTGCATTGACATACATGGCCGCTTTCATGCGTTTGCAGCCACCGTGACACATTTGTTGGAAGGGGCAAGTTTGACACAAGGCGCAAGGTTCTTTTTTCTCACAAAGAAATTTTTGACCAATGTCTTGTGAAAACAACTCACGCAAGGTTTGCTCTTGAATAAAGCCTAGGCGGTATTCGTCAAGTACGTAAAAATCACAAGGATAGACACTACCGTCTGCTTCAATAATGTATTGGATTTGACAATTGCCGACTAACCCACAGGCATTGACTTGGCGATTGACGACTAAATTAAAGACATCATCAAATAACTTGATACTGCGGTAGCGGCCTTGGGCAAGTTCTTGGAGCCATAAATGCAACAACTGATGGTAAAAACTGGCAAACCGTTCGGGCGTTAACGCATAGCTACTCCGTTTTTGAGCCTGTAATTCATCTAGGCAGGGAATAAATTGAATGTAGTCGATGTTTTCTTTTTGCATAAATTGATAAACTTTTTTCGGTTCTTTGGCAAGTGGATTCGTCAGTACACACAAAATATTGTAGGCAATTTGATGCGTATCAAATAAACGTTTTGTTTCGAGTACTCGGTGAAAGGTCCCCTTGCCTTTCGTGTCCAAGCGATGCAAGTCGTGGTACATTGGATGACCATCAATCGATAAACCAACTAGGAAATTATTGGCTTTTAAAAAGGTCGCCCATTTTTGATTGATTAACATCCCATTGGTTTGAATGGCATAATGGACACGGACGTTTTTTTGAACTTGCGCGGCTTCCACCAGTGCCACTAGCTGTTTGAAATAGGGCAAACCAGCGAGCGTGGGTTCGCCGCCTTGAAAGGCTAGCGTAAGTTCATCCCCATTGTCTAAATCAACAAAAATTTGTTGAATCATTTTTTCGGTGGTTTCTTTTTTCATTTTGCCATAAGACGCTACTTCCCTAAGTGACGTCACATCCGCGTAAAAGCAGTACTGGCAACGCAAATTACAAAGTCCGGAGGCCGGTTTAATTAAAACAGAGATATGTTTCATTTACTTCACCTTTTTTTCTAGCGCTTGCCAAAAAATTTCCCCTTGTGAAAAAGTTCGGTCTCCGCTTGCTTGCGCATGGGTCAAGAGGCCTTGTTGCAGGTCTTGAACGATGGCTTGTTTTTGTGGATCATGAACTAAATTGACTTGCTCATAAGGGTCTTTTTGGCGGTCAAATAATTGGCGATAATGACCATCTTGGCTGCGATATTCTAAATATTTGTATTCTTTTGTGACGAGGCCCCGAATTTTGGTCGTAAACATTAAATAAATTTCTTCGCGACCGGATGCTTGATCGACCAGCATTGGCAATAGGCTTTGGCCAAATAAATCGGCTGGCAGTGGTGCTTCGACATAAGCTAAAATCGTTGGCAATAAATCAAGTAATAAGACTTTGCCTTGGATGCGTTTATTTTTGGGAATGTTTGGCCCACTCATGATTAAAGGCACGCGAATACTATGATCGTATAAGTTTTGTTTGCCCATTAGACCATGTTGCCCTAAGGCTAAGCCATTGTCGCCGGTAAAAATAATGAGTGTGTCGGCTAATAAGTTTTCTTCCCGTAAAACTGCCAACAAATCCCCTAGCCGTGCGTCTAAGTGGCCAATCATCGCGTAGTAATCCGCTAGGTGTTGCCGGATTGCTTCAGGGGTACGAGGATAAGCTTCAAGCGTTTCATCGCGTTCACCTAAAATATCAAAACCAAAGGGATGCTGCGGTAATAAATTAGGCGGCAAAGTGAGTTGCGCCGGGTCATATTCACCGCGAAACTTCTCTGGCATCGTTCGCGGATCATGCGGTGCTAAGAAACTACCATATAAGTAAAAAGGTTGATCTTTTGCACGACGATGCTTTAGATAGTCAATCATTTCATCCACGAATAAATCGGTAGAATGTTTACCTAATGTGACTTTTTCAGCGGGCATTTTCACCAAACGATTGGTTGAAAAGGGATCATAAGTAAAATTTTTCCAAGAATCGTATTGGCCACTTGGATCGTAATTATTGACCGGCACGTTCCAATGGTCCCACATTCCGCCAAAGAAAATTTGACCTCCAGCATTAAAGCTACGTGCATAACTTTCAAAGCCATTATGCCATTTACCGATGCCACAAGTTTGATAGCCTTGTTCTTTTAAGCATTCGCCTAGTAAGGGTTGATTGGCCGGCAAGGTTTCCCCGCAATTTTCCCAACTGGTCAAAAAACGACCGGTTTGAATCATCGCCCGTGAAGGCATACAAACGGCGCCACTCGTTCTGCCTGGGATAAAAGCTTCTTCAAAGGCCGCCCCATTTTCAACCAGCCAATCAAAATTCGGGGTCTTGATATCGGGATTTCCTAAAGCGGCAATCGTATCAAATCGTTGATCGTCTGCGACTAAAAAAAGAATGTTTTTTTTCATTGTTGGCTCCTTCAATTACGCTTTGGCTCTAGCCTAGCATGTGGCTTTTTTTGAAACAATGGAAATTTTTATGTTTTGTCATGCAAAATCTTGTGCTGATGCCGATACTTTGTTCAGTGAAAGGCTTGCCTTCTTGCTAAGTATTGCTAAGGGTCACCTAAGTAGGGCTTACAAATGAAAGCTTGCCTTAACTCTTAATGCGTAACCAGATATCGACACAAAAAAAGAAGAAAACTTAAGGCTTTCTTCTTTCTTTGTGCTTATTGCCAAAAATCATCAAAAATGGTAATTGGCAGGTGGCGTTTATGTTGGCCTTTGTGCCACCAGTTCTCAATCGTTGCTTGGGCTTTGGCTGAAACGGCCTTGCCTTCTAAATAGTCGTCAATTTCAGCATAAGTTACCCCTAAGGCTGCTTCATCAGACAACATCGGGCAATTTTCTTCTAGGTCGGCCACCGGGACTTTCAAATATAAATCCGCCGGTGCTCCGAGCGCTTTTAAAATTTCGCGGCCTTGCCGTTTATTTAAACGGTAAATCGGCAGTAAATCCGCCGCTCCATCGCCAAATTTTGTGAAAAAGGCGGTCACATTTTCAGCCGCATGGTCCGTTCCTAAAACCGCACCTTGATGAGCGCCGGCAAGCGCATATTGAGTAATCATGCGTTGACGGGCTTTGATGTTGCCTTTGTTATAGTCACTAACTTCGACACCAATTTTAGTTAGTTCGGCGACTTGAGCATCGACAGCTGGTTTGATATCCACGACAATTTGACTGTCGGCTTCGATAAAGGCCATCGCGCGAAGGGCATCTTCTTCGTCATTTTGCTTGCCATAAGGTAGACGCACCCCGATAAAATAGTAGTCTGAGTCATTGGTCTCTTGACGCATTTCTTCCATCGCAAGTTGCGCTAGACGTCCGACTAAAGTGGAATCTTGTCCACCACTAATGCCTAAGACAAATGTTTTAATGAAGGGGTGTTTATGCAAATAAGCTTTCATGAAATCAATACTTCGACGAATTTCAACTTCCGGATCAATCGTTTTTTTGACCCCTAGTTGTTTGATAATTTGTTCTTGTAAAGTCATTTTTTCCAACTCCTTTAAGAATGGCTACTTATTCATGTAAGGCTTTGACTTGTTTACGAACGTGTTCTAAAATTTTCATTTTATGGTTCCAACACTCGCTTGATAAATCGACTGGATAGGGTTGTGGGTTTAAATCGCGTTTGTATTCTTCCCATAAGGCGTCTAAACAGTCATGGCAATAGGCTTTTATTTCACCTAAACTTGGCAATTCATACACCAATTGCCCGGCTACAAAAATGTCTTGTAGAATTGGACGCGCACTAAATTCTGTGACTGTTTTACTAATATAAGTATGAACGGGATGGAACATATAGATACTGTCTTGTTCTCGGGGGTCTTCGTTCCATAAGGTGATGTAATCGCCTTCTGATTTACCATCTTTTTTACGAGTGATGCGCCAAACTTGTTTTTTTCCTGGCGTTGAAACTTTTTCGGCGTTGCTGGATAACTTAATCGTATCAATCATTTCGCCATTTTCATCTTCAATGGAAACGAGTTTATAGACCGCACCAAGTGCCGGTTGACTGTAGGCCGTGATTAATTTGGTCCCTACGCCCCAAACGTCAATTTTGGCTTTTTGCATTTTCAAACTTAAGATGGTGCTTTCGTCTAAGTCATTTGAAGCATAGATTTTCGCCTCAAAAAAGCCAGCTTCATCTAACTGTTCCCGCACTTTTTTTGAGATATAAGCCATGTCCCCACTATCAATGCGGACCCCTAAGAAATTAATTTGATCGCCGAGTTCTTTGGCCACGCGAATCGCCGTTGGTACGCCCAATTTTAACGTGTCGTAAGTATCGACTAAAAAGACACAGTCTTTATGAGTTTTGGCATAAGCCATAAAGGCATCGTAGTCATTGCCGTACGATTGAACCAGGGAATGCGCATGTGTTCCGCTTGCTGGAATGCCAAAGATTTTACCCGCGCGGACGTTACTCGTTGCGTCGGCACCTCCGATAAAGGCCGCCCGTGTCCCCCAAATGGCCGCATCCATTTCTTGCGCGCGGCGTGAGCCAAATTCTAGTAAGGGGTCGCGACCAATCACTGATTTAATACGGGCA
This sequence comes from uncultured Enterococcus sp., assembly GCA_964398695.1. GTDB lineage: Bacteria > Bacillota > Bacilli > Lactobacillales > Enterococcaceae > Enterococcus_I. The sequence continues at coordinate 5,012 of CAYNOA010000054.1, forward strand.
GCTTTGGTGGCGATTAGCGTTTGGAAGTTGACCATGTTTAACAAGGCGGTTTCAATTAATTGTGCTTGGGCTAAGGGCCCTTCGACTTGAATAATCGGTTCATTATTAAAAACCAGTTCGCCTTCTTTGGCTGAACGAATCGTGCAGGCAAATTTAAAGTCTTTTAAATACAACAAGAATTCTTCTGAGTATTCGCCCAAATCGCGTAAATATTCAATGTCGGTTTCGGTAAAAGTTAGCTCTTCTAAATACTTCACTAAGCGCTCTAAACCGGCAAAAATGGCGTACCCATTTTGAAAAGGCATTTCACGAAAATAACATTCAAAAACCGAATGCAACTCGGCACGTCCTAAAGACCAATAGGTGTACATCATATTAATTTGATACAAATCCGTGTGTAACGTTAAACTATCATCGCGATATAATTTATCCATTAAAAAAAACTCCTCTTTTTTAATCTACCCTTCCATTATAACAAAGATTACCCGGATGCACACATAAAGGCTTAAGAAAAACGAAGAGATTTTGCTTCTTCTATCATAAAATCAGCATCATTTTTAAATGAATGGCTAGAAAGACGCTTGACAAGGATTGATGGATACTTTATGATGATTTTTAAGTTAATAGATTTTGGTCATTGAACTCAGTAGTCGCTTATCCCTGTTTATAGAAAGCTAAAGGTGGATGGAATTTAGCACAAATAACGCGATGAATTACACTCAAGATAAAACGACCAAGCGCGGCATCGGCGATAAAAGATGGCTAAGTGGTGTAAGCATTAGCCTTACACAAACTGGGTGGTACCACGGAAAAAAACGTCATTTTCGTCCCTGCAGAAATCGCATCTGCAGGGGCTTTTTTTATTGATTGGAAAGGATGAATTTGATGACAACAAATATTATTGATGAACTAATGTGGCGTGAGGCCATTAACCAACAAACAGACGCAGAAGGTTTAAGAGAATATGTCGAACACAACCAAATTTCTTTATACTGCGGAGTTGACCCGACTGGTGATAGTATGCATATTGGGCACTTGATTCCCTTTATGATGCTGAAAAGATTCCAACTTTTGGGCCACCACCCTTACATTTTAATTGGTGGTGCAACGGGTACGATTGGCGACCCAAGCGGGCGAACTTCAGAACGTCAATTGCAATCAATGGAACAAGTCCAACACAATGTTGATTGCTTAACGGCGCAAATGAAAAGACTTTTCTTTGACGAAGAAAGCATCCACAACTTAAGCATGGTCAACAACTACGATTGGACCAAAGATTTAACCTTACTGGATTTTTTACGTGATTACGGCAAAAACTTCAATATCAACACGATGTTAGCCAAAGACATTGTTTCTAGCCGTTTAGAAACCGGGATTTCTTTTACAGAATTTACTTACCAAATTTTGCAATCCATGGACTTCTTACACTTATTCCGCGAACACAAGGTGCGTTTACAAATTGGTGGTGCCGATCAATGGGGCAACATTACAGCCGGGCTTGATTTAATCCGTAAAAAAGAAGGCGCCGAAGCCAAAGCCTTTGGTTTAACGATTCCATTGATGTTAAAAGCGGACGGGACAAAATTTGGTAAAACGGCGGGTGGCGCGGTTTGGCTAGATCCAGAAAAAACATCGCCTTACGAATTTTACCAATTTTGGGTGAACCAAGATGACCGTGACGTGATTAAATATTTGAAATTTTTCACTTTCTTAACCCAAGAAGAAATTGCCGACTATGCGCAAAAAGTTGAAACTGAGCCGCACAAACGGGAAGCCCAAAAAGCTTTAGCCAGCGAAATGACGCAATTCGTGCATGGAAAAGAAGCCTTACAAGATGCCTTAACCATTACAGCCGCCCTTTTCTCAGGGGACGTGAAACAATTGACCACAAAGCAAATTGCCGAAGGTTTCAAAAACATGCCAAGTGCCACCATGCCAAAAGCGGCGCAAAACATTGTGGATTGGTTAGTTGATGCTAAAATCGAACCTTCCAAACGCCAAGCCCGTGAAGACGTGAAAAACGGGGCCATCTCCATTAACGGCGAGCGGGTTGCTAGTTTGGAAGCAGAAATCACGCTTGCAAATTCCTTTGATGAAAAATTCATTATTGTTCGTAAAGGCAAGAAGAAATATACTTTGGTGCATTTAGTCGATTAAAAGAAACAAGCCACTCCTTAAGTTAAAATGGAGTGGCTTGTTTTATCTTAATCCATGCAAATAAAACTCTTAAATAAGGATGTCTATTTATCATTTATACCTATTGGATTGTGAACTACTCACCACTTGGCTAAACCTTATGGTTCTTAACGCTTGAAGTGGGTGCTTCTTGGGAATAGAGCATACTTGATTGTGTATTTCTTTACTATCAGCGGTGTTTCTTATTTACCAAGCTATCCACGCGGCACTCGTCATCTATCGATAAAGGATGGGCGACGTCTGCCTGAATTAAGTTAAAACCCAATTATTTTCAAAATATGTTATACTGTCGGCAGTAGAAATTATAGAAGTGAAAAAGATGGTGGCTAATCTCTTGAATAAGGAGTGATGCCTTTATGATTCAAATAGCATTATTCCTAGAAAGGACTACCTGCGTGTCTGTTTTTGAAGCATTATCACTAATGATTGCATTTGCAATGTTAGTTTTAAAGCTTTACGATGACAAGAATCAAAAAAAATAACCATCTTCTAAACTTTGGACGAGTTAAGATGGTTACCATTTTAAACTTATAAGCCACCGTCTTTGAAACGGCTGTATTTCTACTGCGAGGGGCATATTGACGTATGCCTTTTTTTCTATGTCTATAATACCATATAATCGATTTTTTTCAAAATGTTAGTTGTCATTAAGGTCAAGGTTACGATTACTTTTTGCTTGTTCAATATTATCTTCTGACAATCCTAAGTTAAAAAAGTAGAATGTCACGTCCTTTCCCAGATCAAAAAGCCACATGAGAGCTAAACCCTCATGTGGTTTTATTTCTATCAATCTGCCTCTTTTTAAGAGTTTACATCATACCGCCCATCATAGATGGATCCATTGGTGGCATTGCTGGTGCTGCTGGTTGTGGTTTGTCGGCAACGACTGCTTCTGTTGTTAATAATAAAGCAGAAATTGAGGCTGCATTTTGCAAAGCCGAACGCGTTACTTTCGTTGGGTCTACGATACCGGCTGCTACCATATTGACCCACTCGCCGTTAGCCGCGTTGAAACCAGTTCCTAGTTCGGCGCGTTTTAATTGATCTACAATCACCGAACCTTCGTAACCAGCATTTTCAGCAATTTGACGAACTGGTTCTTCTAAGGCCCGTAACACAATTTTCACACCGGTTGCAATATCGCCTTCTGCTTCAATCTCAGCGACTTTACTCATGACATTGACAAGGGCAGTCCCCCCACCAGAAACCATGCCTTCTTCAACTGCTGCACGAGTCGCGTTTAAGGCGTCTTCAATGCGTAATTTTAATTCTTTTAATTCGGTTTCAGTTGGTGCCCCAACTTTAATCACCGCTACTCCGCCAGCTAATTTTGCTAAGCGTTCTTGTAATTTTTCGCGGTCAAAATCAGAAGTGGTTTCACCGATTTGGTTTTTAATTAACAAGACACGTGCTTGGATGGCTTCGCCTTGGCCCGCTCCTTCTACGATGGTTGTATTGTCTTTATCAACAACCACTTTGCTTGCTTGACCTAACATATCGATCGTCGCGTCTTTTAATTCTAAGCCTAAATCTTCTGTAATCACTGTTCCGCCAGTTAAAATCGCAATGTCTTCTAACATCGCTTTGCGGCGATCCCCAAAGCCTGGTGCTTTGACTGCGACGACATTAAAGGTGCCACGGATTTTATTTAAAACTAAGGTTGGTAATGCTTCGCCATCAACATCATCCGCAATGATTAATAATGGTTTTGATGCTTGTAAAATTTGTTCTAATAAAGGTAAGATGTCTTGAATATTTGAAATCTTTTTGTCAGTAATTAAAATGTATGGATTTTCAAGTTCCGCTTCCATTTTATCGTTGTTAGTGACCATGTATTGTGATAAGTAACCACGATCAAATTGCATGCCTTCTACAACATCTAATTCCGTTTCAATCCCTTTTGATTCTTCAATGGTAATCACGCCATCGTTACCGACTTTTTCCATCGCATCGGCAATGTATTGACCGACTTGTTCGCTACCAGAAGAAACGGCGCCTACTTGGGCAATCGCTTCTTTTGAATCAACTTTTATTGAGATAGCGTGTAATTCTTCAACCGCTGTTTTGGTTGCTAGTTCAATCCCACGACGAATACCTAATGGGTTTGCGCCTGCAGTGACGTTTTTCATGCCTTCACGTACGATTGCTTGTGTTAGCAAGGTTGCAGTTGTTGTCCCGTCTCCGGCGATGTCGTTGGTTTTTGAAGCGACTTCAGAAACCAATTTCGCCCCCATGTTTTCAAAATGATCTTCTAATTCAATTTCTTTGGCGATTGTTACCCCATCGTTAGTAATTAAGGGTGAACCAAATGATTTTTCTAAAACAACGTTACGACCTTTCGGGCCTAAAGTTACTTTGACTGTATCGGCTAATTTATCTACCCCACGTAACATGGCGCTACGTGCGTCTTCTGCAAATTTAATTTCTTTTGCCATTTTCTTCCACCTCAGTATTTATTTTTTTATTCAACGATTGCAATCAGATCTTTTACGGCAAAAATCATGTATTCTTTGCCTTCATATTTCACTTCTGAGCCAGCGTATTTTTCAAAAAGAACCGTTTCGCCAACTTTTACAGGAACTGGTGCGACTTCGCCATTGTCAAGTAAGCGACCTTCGCCAAGTGCAATAACAATACCTGTTTGTGGTTTTTCTTTCGCAGCCGAAGCTAAGACTAAGCCACCGATTGTTTTTTCTTCTTCTTGTGTGACTTCGATCAGTACACGATCACCTAATGGTCTTAACACAATGAATCCCTCCAATAAATTCAATGATTTTTTTGATTAGCACTCAAAGCATTCAAGTGCTAACTCACATATTTTATATTACTCATTTTTTCTCCTTTTGGCAAGTCTTTTGACTAAATCTTCAAAGTTTCATTGGTTGCCTGAAAAAATTTTGTTATAATAAATAAAAGAATAACTACTCAGGAGGGCTTTATGTCTTATAAAAAATATACAAGCTTAACCTTATTGCTTTATTTTGTGGCTTTTATTGCGCCTTCTTTTGCTTTTACCATACAGCAAAGTTTAATCATTTTGACTGTGAGTTATATTGTCGGGGCCTATGCTTTAATTCGACTCTATCAAAAACAAACGATTCTACTGCCTTTTGAAGAAGATAAAATGAGCAAAGGGCGGATTTGGGCATTAGGACTGGTTGGGATTTTTCTAGCGCTTTTACTACAAAACGTGGCGATGAACATTGAAATTTTCTTTGGTGGTAACTTAGAATCTGAAAATACCAATGAAATTCTAAAATTAGTCATGCAACAACCGCTAGTGATGTTGGCCGTTGCAATTGGTGGTCCGATTATGGAGGAACTCGTGTTTCGGCGCGCAATTTTAGGTGGCATTACACGGAAAACGAATATTTGGATTGGTGTTTTCGTCAGCTCGCTCCTTTTTGCGCTAATTCACCAAGATGGGCATTTGTTGCTTTACGGTTCACTTGGTGCTTTTTTCAGCTTGCAGTACGTAATTACAGGAAGTATTTGGACGTCCATTATTACGCACGTCGGAATGAATACCTTGGTTGTTTTGGCTAACCTTTTAGTCCAAGCGCTAGATATTCCTGTCAAATAAAAGAAGGGACTGTGACTTATTTTTGTCACAGTCCCTTCTTATTGCTCGAAGCTGGACACTTCTGGCACGACCTCTGATGAAATGGTGTGCCTGAAGTAGCTTCTTCGGCATTAAGCCGGAAAGTACTAAAATTTGAAAAACAATTTTCGTCCTTTCCTTCTTATTGCTCGAAGCTGGACACTTCTGGCACGACCTCTGATGAAATGGTGT
>CAYNOA010000055.1:0-10981 GCA_964398695.1 uncultured Enterococcus sp.
TACTTAATGTAAACAGCACCTGTATGATTATATTATGGATGAAAAAAAATAGCAAGCTTTTTTCATCCTTTTTTCTATCTTTTTTTCAAAAAAATGATTATTTCTCTATTTCTTACGTTTTTTATTGCTTAACACCGCAAAAAAACGACTCCTTTTACTACAAGCGAGTCGTTTTTCCCCTATAAATAGCCTTGTAAAATTCTTTTCAGTGGAAAATACAAAAAAGTTACGATGAGAATCGTTGTCACGACGTTAATTAACGTTGCAGGTAATTTGGTGCTCGCTGCAATAAACGCACTTGACCAATCACTCCCCAAATAAAAAAGTTTGACAGTATTTTTCAATTGGGTCATTCCTATTTTCCCAACTCCGGTAACAGCACCAATCATAATGATTTGCCAAACTTTCGTTGGATTTTTGTGAAAGAATAAAAACGCGCCATAAGCAAACGCAGCCACAATGAAACTTTCAAATAAAAAATAAGGTGCTTCTGCCGCGTAACCACTTAAAAGATCAAAAACAGCAAAACCCAATCCGCCGGCTAACGCGCCTTTGGTATACCCAAGTAACAAAACGGCTAATAACAAGACGGCATTGCCTAGATGTACAAATGCACCAGTTGGCAGCGGTATTTTTATCATCGTGCCAATGACCGTTAAAGCCGCAAAAACCGCCACAAAGGTGATTTGATGAATCGAACTCTTTTGTCCCATTTATTTTCCCTCCATTCGTTTTTGCGCTCGGTTATAAGCGCCATGCCAAACGTGACCCACATATGGATTAATGCGCACACCTTGTTCAATCGCTTTTAAAACAAAGGCTTTCGCCAGTTCAACTGCTTTGACCATCGTGTATCCTTTGGCTAAACCAGCGGTAATCGCCGCCGCAAACGTGCAACCGGCACCATGGTTATTTTCTGTTTGAATCATTTTCGTTTCTAACACGTGAAAGGCCCGGCCATCATATAAAACATCAAGGGCCCGCTCACCGACTAAGCGGTGGCCGCCTTTCACAACGACATTTCGCGCTCCTAAACGATGAATTTGGCGAGCCGCTTCTTTCATATCGGTTAACGAAGACAAATCGCCTAGCCCCGATAAAATACCGGCTTCGACTAAATTGGGTGTCGCAACCAGCGCTTGTGGCAACAGCTGATTTTTTAATCCCGCCACACTTTTAGGTTGGAGAATTTGTGCGGTCCCTTTACAAGCAATCACCGGGTCCACAACGACTTTTTTCACTTGGTGCTTTTCGATAAAGCGACTAGCAACTTGAATATTTTGTTCATTCCCCATCATGCCGGTTTTCAATCCATCGAGCGCTTCACCGGCAAAAACAGAAATTAGTTGTTTTTCCAATAATTCTGCAGGTAGTTCCGTGACTTCGTGTGACCAGCCCTTAGTAGGATCCATGGTCACAATTGAAGTAATGCTAGAAAAACCAAAAACACCATATTCTTCAAACGTCTTTAAATCCGCTTGCAAGCCAGCTCCACCGGTTGAGTCCGAACCAGCAATTGTTAAAACTTTCTTCACCTATACTCCCCCCAACTTCTTTTCATACTATTTTTACTTAGTATACAAGGCCATACACTTGACGAAAACGGCCAATTGGCTTATTTTTATACCATCCAATTAAATGAGGTGAATAAAATGTGGTCCCTTGATAAAAATAGTCCCCTCCCTTTTTATCAACAAATTACCAACGAAATTATCCAAGCCATTCAACAAGGCGAGCTCATGCCCGGTGACAAACTTCCACCTGAGCGTACACTCGCTAAAAATTACGGAGTCAATCGTTCCACTGTCGTCCGTGCTTTAGAAGAATTGGTTAGTTTCGGTTGGATTACGCGCAAACAAGGCAGTGGCACCTTAGTGGCAGAAGGGCGTTGGGGAAGTCGACAATTGCAGATGAATCAGTGGCGCTCCTTATTAACTAGTCCTTTTTTAAAAGAAGATCCTTATCTAACTGAGCTCAAAAAAAAGCAACTTTCTGCTGACAGTCTCGACTTATTTACGGGGGATTTACCAGAAGAATTAGTTCCTGACTTCGAGTTTCCGGCCATCACTTGGGAAAAAATTTTACAAGAAGAAAAGCGCATCGTACCGACCGGCTATCTCCCATTAAAGCAAGCCATTCTAAAGCATTTAACCAAACAATTGCAATTACCTAACCAAAACCAAGATTTATTAATCACTTCCGGTTCAACGCAGGGGATGGCTCTACTCATGCAAGCGTTATTAGAAGCAGGTGATTTTATCGCGACCGAAGAACCTTCTTTCTTATTCGCGCTGCCACTTTTCTCCTCTTTAGGCATCCACCTTGTCGGTATTAAGCAAGATGCTGAAGGCATGATTGTGGAGGATTTAGAATTTGCCATTCAAACGAAGAAAATTAAACTACTTTATTTGAATCCGACTTATCAAAATCCAACTGGAAAAACCATGTCTTTAAAAAGACGGCATGAAATTTTAGAGCTCTGTAAAAATTATCACTTACCAATTATCGAGGATGATGTGTTTAGTGATTTGGGCTTTGCGCCGGCTTTGCCTAGCTTGAAAAAATTAGCCCCGGATCAAGTCATTTATTTAGGATCCTTGTCTAAATTACTCAGTTCTTCCATTAAAATTGGTTGGTTACTAGCGCCACAATCCTTGATTGAAAGTTTAGCCCAGGCCAAAAAAAGAATGGAAAACGATACCGATCTCTTTCCACAACTATTGGCCACCGCGGCCTTAACTTCAAAAGACTATCTTCACCAACAATTCGAGCTCATTAAAGCGTTAAAGAAAAGAAGCCAACTTTTTGAAGCAAGCTTAAAACCTTTGGCAGCCGATTGGGATTACCAACCGATTCAAGGCGGTTTATATTATTGGTTAACTTGGAAACACCAACGATTAACACGAAAAGATTGGAATGTCTTTTTAGAAGAAAATCTTTTACTAGCGCCCTCTTTTTTGTTTAGTAATGACACCATGTCGATGCGAATCAACTATACACGCTTAACACGCGACCAACACCAACTTTTTCAAAAACGACTAAAACAAGCAACCCAAAAAATGCGAAAGGATGATTTTAATGAACCCAACCATTCAACTACTTAAAAACCACCGAAGCTTGCGAGATTTCGATGAAAGTTACCAACTAACCGAAGAAGAGCTAACTCAAATATTAGACGCCGCACGTCAAGCGCCTTCTTGGATGAATGGTCAAATGTATTCGATTCTCGTGATTAAAGACCAAGCCATTCGACAAAAACTAGTCGAACTAAATCCCGGCAATCCACAAATTTTAAAGAGCTCTCTTTTTCTTTTATTTGTGGCAGACTTAAAAAGAACGCAAATCATTGCGCAACAACATGGCGCGGCTTACCCAATCAGCGATAGCCTTCATGCACTAATTGTAGCCACAACCGATGCCAGTCTCGCGCTCCAAAATGCGCTGATCGCAAGTGAAGCGTTAGGTTTGGGGGTCGTGCCTGTCGGAAGCATCCGTAATCAGATTGAAGAAGTGAGTGATTTGTTACATTTACCTGATTATGTTTATCCTTTATGCGGTTTAAGCATTGGGAAACCGACAACCAAGATGCGGATAAAACCACGTTTACCACAAGAAGCCGTCGTGCACTTTGATACCTATCAAGCCTATGATCCAAAACACCTCTGTGAGTACGAAGCAACCATGGTAAAATTTGGTGAAGCACGCGAAACAAAGACGTGGACCCAAAAATTTGCCGACTATTTTGGTCAAAAGCCCAACGAGAATTTAAATCGTTACTTAAGAAAACAAAAATTAATAAAATGACAAAAAAACGACTCACTAAATGAAAAGTGAGTCGTTTTGCTTATAATTTAAACAATTATAGTTTGAAAATTAAGCAGTGATTTCAGTTACAACACCTGAACCAACTGTACGTCCGCCTTCACGGATTGAGAAACGAGTACCGTCTTCGATCGCGATTGGGTGGATTAATTCAACATTGATTGTTACGTTATCGCCAGGCATAACCATTTCTGTACCTTCTTGTAAGTGAACAACGCCAGTTACGTCAGTTGTACGGAAGTAGAATTGTGGGCGGTAGTTAGTGAAGAATGGTGTATGACGTCCACCCTCTTCTTTAGATAATACGTAAACTTCAGCTACGAATTTTGTATGAGGTGTGATTGTACCTGGTTTTGCTAATACTTGACCACGTTGGATGTCTTCACGAGCAACACCACGTAATAAAGCACCGATGTTATCGCCTGCTTCAGCGTAGTCTAATAATTTACGGAACATTTCAACACCTGTTACCGTAGTGTTTTTAGTTTCTTCATCGATACCAACGATTTCTACAACGTCACCAACGCGAACTTGTCCACGTTCAACACGACCTGTAGCAACTGTTCCACGACCAGTGATTGAGAATACGTCCTCAATTGGCATCATGAATGGTTTGTCAGTGTCACGAACTGGAGTTGGGATGTACTCGTCAACAGCCGCCATTAATTCGAAGATTTTTTCTTCGTAAACTGGATCGCCTTCTAAAGCACGTAAAGCAGAACCTGCAACAACTGGAGTGTCATCGCCTGGGAAATCGTATTCTGATAATAAGTCACGAACTTCCATTTCTACTAATTCTAATAATTCTTCATCATCAACCATATCCATTTTGTTTAAGAAGACAACGATGTAAGGAACACCTACGTTACGAGATAATAAGATATGCTCGCGAGTTTGAGGCATTGGACCATCAGCAGCAGATACTACTAAGATCGCGCCGTCCATTTGAGCCGCACCAGTAATCATGTTTTTAACGTAGTCCGCGTGTCCTGGGCAGTCCACGTGAGCGTAGTGACGAGATTCTGTTTCGTATTCTACGTGAGAAGTTGAAATTGTGATTCCGCGTTCGCGCTCTTCTGGAGCACCGTCGATTGAAGCGTAGTCAGAAGCTTTCGCCCAACCTTTTTTAGCTAATACAGTTGTAATTGCAGCTGTTAAAGTAGTTTTACCATGGTCAACGTGGCCGATAGTACCAATGTTAACGTGGGGTTTAGAACGGTCAAATTTTTCTTTTGCCATTTTAAATGTTCCTCCTAAAAGTATAAGATTTATTTTTTTTATTCTGATAGGTAAGCAATCTTAGAAAAGATTGCTTGCCCATATCATCGCTAATATTGTACACGAAATCCGATAAAAAATATAGCCATTTACGAAATTTCGTTTAATTTAGAAGATTATTCAGCAGATTTGCCGCCATTTTTCTTAATGATCTCTTCTTGAATTGATTTTGGTACATCTTCATAGTGGTCAAATACCATCATAAAGGTACCGCGCCCTTGTGTTGCAGAACGTAAAGTTGTTGCATAGCCAAACATTTCAGATAATGGAATCATTGCACTTACGATTTGTGAGTTGCCATGCGCTTCCATTCCTTCCACGCGACCACGACGAGCCGTTACGTGACCCATGATATCTCCTAAGTTGTCTTCAGGAACAGTCACAGTTACTTTCATCATTGGTTCTAAGATTGATGGGTTTGCTTTTTTAGCTGCCGCACGTAGAGCCATCGAAGCTGCCACACGGAAAGCTGTTTCACTTGAATCGACATCATGGTATGAACCATCATAAAGTTTTGCTTTCACGTCAACTAATGGGTAGCCTGCTAGGACCCCATTTTCCATTGAGTCAATCAAACCTTTTTCAACTGCTGGTACGTATTCACGTGGAACCACCCCACCGACAATTGCGTTTTCGAATTCAAAGCCTTTACCTTCTTCGTTCGGTGTAAATTCAATCCATACGTGACCGTATTGACCTTTACCACCTGATTGACGGACAAATTTACCTTCTGCTTGTGTACCTGAGCGGAAAGTTTCACGGTAAGATACTTGAGGTGCTCCTACGTTTGCTTCCACTTTAAATTCACGACGCATACGGTCAACTAGAACGTCTAAGTGAAGTTCACCCATACCCGCGATAACTGTTTCGCCTGTCTCAACATTTGTTTCAACACGGAATGATGGATCTTCTTCAGCAAGTTTTTGTAACGCCACACCCATTTTATCTTGGTCTGCTTTTGATTTAGGCTCAACCGCAACTTGGATAACTGGTTCTGGGAAGACGATAGATTCTAAGATAACAGGGTTCTTCTCATCACATAGAGTGTCACCGGTTGTTGTATCTTTCAAACCAACGGCTGCTGCAATATCCCCAGCATGAACTTCTTGAATTTCTTCACGAGAGTTCGCGTGCATTTGTAGGATACGACCGATACGTTCGCGTTTGCCTTTTGAAGCGTTCAACACGTATGAACCAGATTGTAAAACACCTGAGTACACACGGAAGAAAGTTAGACGACCTACGAATGGGTCAGTCATTACTTTAAAGGCTAATGAAGCAAACGGTGCATCGTCAGTCGATGGGCGTTCTGTTTCTTCATCTGTTTTCGGATTAACCCCTTTAATTGGAGGGATATCCGTTGGTGCTGGTAGGTAGTCAATTACAGCATCAAGCAATAATTGAACTCCTTTATTTTTGAAAGCTGTCCCGCAAAGTACTGGGAAGAATTCAACGGTTAAAGTTGCTTTACGAATCGCAGCTTTTAATTCTGCTTCTTCGATTTCTTCACCGTCTAAGAATTTCATCATTAAATCTTCGTCGAAATCAGCCACGGCTTCGATTAATTTTTCACGATATTCTTCAGCTTGCTCTAAGTATTCAGCTGGAATCTCTTCTTCAATCATGTCAGTTCCTAAATCATTTGTATAGATTTCGGCTTTCATTTTTACTAAGTCGATAATACCAGTGAATGTGTCTTCCGCACCAATTGGTAATTGGATTGGATGTGCATTTGCTTGTAAACGATCATGTAAAGTCGATACAGAATATAAGAAGTCTGCACCTGTTTTATCCATTTTGTTACAGAAAACCGCACGTGGTACACGGTAGTCTGTTGCTTGACGCCAAACAGTTTCTGTTTGTGGTTCTACACCTGATTGTGAGTCCAAAACAGTTACTGCACCATCAAGAACACGTAGAGAACGTTGCACTTCAATTGTGAAGTCCACGTGTCCTGGTGTATCGATGATATTGACGCGGTTACCTTTCCATTGGGCAGTTGTTGCCGCAGAGGTAATGGTAATTCCACGTTCTTGTTCTTGTTCCATCCAGTCCATTTGTGAAGCCCCTTCATGGGTTTCACCTAATTTATGGATTTTACCAGTGTAATACAAGATACGCTCAGTTGTTGTTGTTTTACCAGCATCAACGTGGGCCATGATACCAATATTACGAGTGTTTTCTAAAGAAAATTCTCTAGCCATAATCGGTTTGTTCTCCTCTCGAATTCTTACTTTAAGTTCAGGTGGTCATCGACCTTCTACTAAAAAAAGTAGCGAGGATCTTACCAACGATAGTGAGCAAATGCACGGTTTGCTTCTGCCATTTTATGTGTGTCTTCACGTTTTTTAACTGAAGCACCAGTATTGTTAGCCGCATCCATGATTTCTTTTGCTAAGCGCTCTTCCATTGTGTGCTCACCACGCAAACGTGCGTAGTTTACTACCCAACGAAGACCTAAAGTTGTACGACGCTCAGGGCGAACTTCAACAGGAACTTGATAGTTTGAACCTCCGACACGACGAGCTTTAACTTCTAATACAGGCATGATGTTTTTCATTGCTTGTTCGAAAACTTCCAATGGATCATTCCCTGTTGATTCTTTGATAATTTCAAATGAGTTGTAGATAATATTAGCAGCAACTCCACGTTTACCGTCAACCATTACGCGGTTGATTAAGCGAGTAACTACTTTTGAGTTATAAATTGGATCTGGTAAAACATCACGTTTTGCAACTGGACCTTTACGAGGCATCCGTAACTCCTCCTTTACGAAAATATTTTTTATGAGTGATTTGTTTCATTTAATTGGCTTATTTAGCAGCTTTAGGACGTTTTGTACCGTATTTAGAACGAGATTGTTTACGGTCGTTCACGCCAGCTGTATCTAACGCACCACGAACGATGTGGTAACGTACCCCTGGTAAGTCTTTCACACGTCCACCACGTAATAAAACAACACTGTGTTCTTGTAAGTTGTGGCCGATCCCTGGGATATAAGCTGTCACTTCAATTAAGTTAGATAAACGAACACGAGCATATTTACGTAACGCTGAGTTAGGTTTTTTAGGTGTCATTGTTCCGACACGAGTTGCGACCCCACGCTTTTGAGGTGAGTTCACATTTGTATGAGCTTTTTTGAAACTATTATATCCTTTGTTCAATGCAGGTGAATTTGATTTTTCAACCTGGGATTTACGAGGTTTACGTACTAATTGGTTAATTGTAGGCATTCCTTGTTTTCCTCCTTCCTTAATCCGCTTTGTAGTCCCACACATCCAGGTGGTTCTTTTTTTGCGATAAAAAATAATGCAATGATTTGCATTTTTTCAATTGTGCTCTTTCACAGTCAGCACGTCTGGTTAAAGACCTGTATGTAAAGCACCTTTGAAATCATAGCATATTATTTTTTATCCGTCAATAAGTTTTAGATAGTTTTTTGATAGAAAATACATTTCCCCTATTAAAGTTGTTTTTTCTTTTTTGATAACCCTTGAAGAATAATTTGTTCCCTCTTACTACCTTTTTTCACAGATTACCTGTATAATAGTAGCGTTAAAAAGAATTTATTAAGGTGGGAATCGATTTGAATTTAAAAGAAATGGTGGGTATTAAAGCAGCCAGCTACGTTACTGATGGGATGACGGTCGGACTTGGAACAGGATCAACGGCTTATTTCATGATTGAAGAACTTGGTCGTCGCGTGAAGGAGGAAGGTTTAGCCATTGTTGGTGTACCAACTTCTTACGCTTCAAAAGAGCAAGCAGAAAAACTAGGCATCCCCGTAAAAACCATTGACGAGGTTAACCGTGTCGATTTGACGATTGATGGAGCGGATGAAATCAGCGCAGACTTCCAAGGAATTAAAGGCGGCGGGGCAGCACTCCTATTCGAAAAAATTGTCGCAAACTATTCAGATCAAGTAATTTGGATTGTCGATGAGTCAAAAATGGTCAAACATTTAGGAAAATTCCCTTTGCCGGTTGAAGTAGTCCCGTATGGCCAAGAACAACTATTCCGCTTGTTCCAAGAAAGAGGTTATAAACCTTCTTTTAGACTGGAAGGAAGCGAGACGCTAAAACAAACCGACTCCGGTCACTCAATTATCGATTTACACCTTGATTGCATTACCGATCCACATGCTTTAGATGAAGAATTAAATCAATTACCCGGCGT
Source organism: uncultured Enterococcus sp. (assembly GCA_964398695.1). Lineage (GTDB taxonomy): Bacteria > Bacillota > Bacilli > Lactobacillales > Enterococcaceae > Enterococcus_I. The sequence continues at coordinate 9,277 of CAYNOA010000055.1, forward strand.
GGTTGAACACGGTCTTTTTTTATCAATGGTAAATACGGTCATTATTGGAAAAGAAACCGGTCCTGAAGTTATCGAAAACATTCGCTAGTTACTCTAGCCTATTAAACGTTAAGGTGGAAACAAGATTAATGAAACAAGTAGGTTATATCCGTACAGCAATCAACGATGAAAACATTGAACAACAAATGAATTTATTGCAACAGTTCGGCTGCCAAGTTATTTATCAAGAAGAAAAACCACATGAAGGACTCACTCTAGGAAAAACAGTGACGCAAATGGAGGCCGGTGATTATTTAGTGATCACAAGCCTTTATCAATTAGGAAAATCTTCCCGACAATTAGCTGGATGGATACCTCTATTACGTGAAAAAGCCGTTCACTTAGTCTCACTTAAAGAAAAAATTGATACGAGCCACTCTTTAGGTCATTACTTCTATGACTGGATGGAAAACATCGCCAATATGGAAAAAGCTTTATTAAAAGAACGAACCGTAGTTGGTTTACAAAAAGCACGTGAACACGGGAAAATCGGTGGTCGGCCAAAAATATCACCTGAAACAATTGAACAAATCCGCTTTTTATTTTTCGAAAAAAAACAAACTATTCCAATGATTGCGAGTACGTGTGATGTTTCAATCGGCACTTGCTACAAGTATATTCATGGAAAAGAAGCAAAAAAAATCAAACCAATGTAATTTCGGTTTGGTTTTTTTGTATTTTTAAACAAATAGGAGGATAATGAAAGTAGAAATTTTTTTCTAAAAATAGTTAAAGGAGTGTTTTTTATGCCAACATTAGTTTTTACCCGTCATGGAATGAGCGAATGGAATAAGTTAAATCAGTTTACCGGCTGGGTAGACGTCGATTTAGCACCTGAAGGAATCGAAGAAGCCATTGCCGGTGGTCGCAAGATTAAAGAAGCCGGTATTGAATTTGATCTCGCTTTTACTTCGGTACTGACGCGTGCAATTAAAACTTGTAACTTAATTTTAGAACATAGCAATCAATTATGGGTGCCACAAATTAAATCTTGGCGCTTAAACGAACGGCACTATGGCGCTTTGCAAGGCTTAAACAAACAAGCAACCCGAGAAAAATATGGCGATGAACAAGTCCATATTTGGCGTCGTTCCTACGATGTATTACCTCCTTTGTTAGAAGAAACACCCGATCGTCGCTACGCTTTATTAGATCCACGCGATATTCCCAAAGGCGAAAACTTAAAAGTCACTTTGGAACGTGCCTTGCCTTTTTGGCAAGATCACATTGCCCCAGCTTTACTCGAAAATAAAACCGTCTTAGTGGCGGCACACGGCAACTCCTTGCGCGCCTTGGCCAAACACATCGAAGGTATTTCCGATGCCGACATCATGGATTTAGAAATCCCAACCGGCCAACCCCTTGTTTATGAATTAAACGATGATTTAACCGTGGCTAAAAAATATTATTTATAATCAAGGTGTCAAAAAAAGACGTTTTTCTCTAAGCAACTGGAAGAAAAGAGGAACAAGCAGATTGCCTGAAGTTGCCGCTAGCGTGGACTTTCGACGCCGACTCCCCCGCAAAATATTCGCATGATCAAGTTAAAAAACCACCGACTTTAAAGCCGCCTTCCTTCTGGTTGGCATTTTTAAAGGGCTGTATAATATTTGGTGTTGATGTTGATGGAGAAATCTCATAGAGATTTCTCCATCAACATTTTTTT
>CAYNOA010000056.1:0-6840 GCA_964398695.1 uncultured Enterococcus sp.
CATCTGGCTAATAATTCCTGGAGCGAGTTCAACCGATAAAGCTTCACCCGTTGAACGCACCGGCTCTCCAGGGCCAATCCCTGCTGTTTCTTCATATACTTGAATTGACGCGACGTCTCCACGCATCTCGATAATCTCACCAACGACGCCTAAATCACCGACATAGCAAATATCTTGAATACTTGCATGTCCCATGTTTTGAGCCATCACTAAGGGACCCGATACTTTTACAATCGTCCCAATTTCCATTTGATCCGCTCCCTTATAAAATATTTTGTCCCACTGCTTTTTCAACATTTTTTTGAATTTCACTCAAACCAATTCCTTGTGTCCCATCATGATCGGGAATTAAAACAATCGCAGGAGTGATGTTTTGCTTTAAAGCGGCAATTTGCTGCGGAATTTGTTTGGCACAAGTTTCTGTAATATAGATAACACCATAATTTTCAGTCACCATTTTTTCCAAAGCTTGTTTAATCGCTCCTTCATTAATTCCATAGTGAACAGAAAAACCAAATAATTTGAAAGGCATAATCGACTCTTTATCACCAATAACACCAATTTTATAAGCCATAAAGTGAACGCATCCTTTCTCTAATTGATTCTTCACTAAAACCACTTCTTTTACCAACAATGATTAATCGTAAATTCGTCACTTCAATATCTTTGCCATTTAAAAAAGCAATTAATGGTAAAGGTCCAAATGCTTGAGTTTGAGCAACTTGTAAAGACTGCGTTGAATAATTGTCTTTTAAAATATTTATTTTAGCAAAATCAAGTGTTCGATCTGTCAGTGCAGAACTGAGTAATTCGCTATATTTTGACTCTTTCAAATAAGCAATAAAAGCACTTAATGGTTGGTCAGCAAAAGCTAGCAATTCTTCTTTGTCAAGACTACCCATGCTTGAAACAACGGTTGACATAAACGCATAGGTTCTTTTTTGAATGATACAGCGCGCGGTGGTCGTAATATTAAGTAAATCAATCGATTGCACCACTTCTTTTAACAATTCTTCATCTTGAAGTTGCTCGGCAATGCGCCGTTGTTCCCTGTAATAATAACGGTCATAAATGACATCGATTCCTTGAAGAATTCTGGATTCCTCAAAATGTTCACGCACTTCTTGAATACATTGGACAAGAGTTTTAGGCAAAATATTCGACTCTCCTGTTTGAATGGCACTTCTTAAGTCTTCAATTGTATAAAAACCATCGGGAATGAATAAATAGTCATAATTTTCTTTGATTTTTTCGCCTTTAGTAATAATTTTCAAGTTATGAAACGTAAATCGCATCGTATATAACCAAACAAGTTCAGGATAAGGGACGATTTCTATGAGCGTTTCATAGGTCTGTACGAGTTCTTGATTTAAAGATTGTTCAAAATCATATTGAAAATTTTCTTTTAAATACTTGCCGTAAACCGTCGGCGTTAAAATTTCAGCAATCTTTTTAAATGAACTTGCCTGAATTAATTGATCAAATTGTTCTTTTGAAAGCAACTCATTTTCTTTTAGTCGAATAATTGGATTGACTGTATGATAACTATTCTTCATCTCATCCCTCCTTATGAAAATAAGATTTGCATAAATTCGCGCCCTTTATTTCGTCGCTCTTCCATTAATAAATCATGGTACAAGAAATTGTATTGGACGCCCTCATGTTCAATTAAAAAGCCGTATTCTAAAACGGAACTAGGCGCGGCTAAAACAAATTGTTTCTTTTGTTTTTTCGCAATTGTATCTAACCAATCTTTCGTATAAACCTTTGGATCCACACGCCCACCAGGGATAAAGACGCCTTCTTGAATGTCTAATTTTGTTAAAACACCCGCTGCAAAAGCACGCTGTTCTTCTAATGGCCATTGCACCATTTCAGTATGCGCTTCATCAAACAACTTCTCTAAATAAGCTTGCTTTTTCTTTAAAGTTTCTTGGCGGTTTTCTACTTCCAACCGATTTTTTTGTTGTTGGAACTTCTTTTGTATTTGCTCTGTTTGTTTGATTAGTTGTCGCTCATGGTCTTGCATGATTTTTCTTTGCTCGACTAAAAAATTCGTCTCAATTTCAGCAGAACGACTTTCTTTAAATTCTTGTCTTTCTAATTGTGCTTGTTCATTAATTTTATTGACGATGTTTTGAATTGCATCCATAGAATTCGCTCCCTTGCCAAAGATTAATTGATACTTCCTAATAATAAGAATGAAATAACAAAACCTAAGATGGCATACATCTCAACCATGACCGCATACATGACCCCTTTAAAGAAGTGCTCTGGTTTTTTTGCTAAAATTTGAATCCCCGCAGCAGATACTTTTCCTTGTGGAATTGCCGAACTTAAGCCAGTAAAAGCAACTGGTAAAGAGGCGCCTAAATAAGAAAGCCCTGTTACAATCGACATATCACTTGATAAACTTGTAAAAATCATCGCTGCAATCGCAAAGCCATAAAGCCCTTGCGTGGCTGGAAGTAATTGTAAAATTAACGATTGACCAAATTTTTCTGGCTGGTTAGTCATTAATGCAGCAGCTGCTTCTCCGGCTTTTCCAACCCCAATTGCTGAACCAATCCCTGAAAAAATGGTTGCTGTCCCCATGGCTAAAATAGCAAATAAAACCCCCGCGTTGTTTTCTAAAATGTAATTAATCATCCTTTTTTCCTCCCGTGTTTTCATCTAAATTTATATATTTTTCTGCGGCTTTAAAAGTTTCAAAAGGGCGTCCGCCACCTTCATAAAATTTACCGAAAAATTCAACATATTGTAAACGAGCAGCGTGGACATAGGCGCCTAACAGCGATAGGAAAATATTAAGTGCGTGTAAAGCCACAATTAAGATTACGCCCACACTAAATCGGGCCGTTGCTGGCATTGTTGCAACGAGCATATTAAAAGCCATCGCAATACTTCCACCAGAGATTCCTAATGCCATTAAACGGCTATAACTAACAAAGTCGCCAATGTAGCCAGTTACGCCATAAAGCTCATAAAGCCCACTAAAAAAACCACCGACTTTCGACTTACTTTGAAGCGTTGGAATTACAATCACTAAAAAGGCACTGAATAAAGCTAAAATGGTGCCAACATTAACAAGTAAGCTTGAATTGAATATTAAACTACCTGCTGCAGCAATAAAAATCCCCGTCAAAATTCCTTGCCAAGAAAAACCTGCACTAATTGCGTTTAAATATTGTTTTTTCTTAATATTTTCCTTTGCGGCTAAAAAGAGCCCTGTGTAAATTTGAATCCCGCCAAAAATGACCGATAAGGCAAAAATCGTCATAAAGTCTTCCGTTGGCGCCAGAAATTGAACGGGTAGTGTTAAACCAAAGGCACTACCGTAAATGATGCCCCAAACCATCACTGAAACGGCTAATATTTGAAACAAGCGAACAAATTTTGCCGTTCCTTTTGGCAAAGTTAACAATTTTAAAGCAAAAGTGGTTGCTAAAAAGATTAACAAGCCATATCCTAAATCGGCCACCATCATCCCAAAAAAGACTAGATAAAAAGGCGCCATCCATGGGGTTGGATCAATTTCTTCATATTTAGGCACAGAATACATGCCCGTTAAAATTTCAAAAGGAGCCACAAACCAATTGTTTTTTAATTTTGTCGGTACTTGATTGGTTTCAACTTGTTGTTGCGTTGGTTCTTCAAAAGAACAATAAACAGCGGCATCATATTCTTTTTGGATAGCTGTTAAAAAAGCCGCTTGTTCGCTCGTACTAATCCAAGCTCGAATGACCACTAAATGTTTGGAATAAACCAATTGTTCTTTGGCTTGTTCGCGCGCGATTTTAGCGAGAAGAATTTCTTCGTTTAATTGCAAATCGGCCACTCGTTGTTTGAAGTAGCCAAGTTCGCGGGTTAAATGTTTCTTCTTTTCGATAATGATTGCTAATTCATTTTGCGCTTGGAGGAGTAGTTCTTTTGGATTTTTGTTATAAGGGTTTTGTTCAAATGAAACCCCGAGTGTAACTAATTGGGCTTGAATCTTTTCGACTGCTTCTTTAAACAAAGCTAGGCTAAATTGCACTTCTTTTTCGGTATTATAATTGATTTCAAAATATATTTCTTTTTCATTTATTAAAAAAGTTCGAACAGCTTCCCAAAGTTCCGTGGGGACTTTGGCTAAAACGGTCGTTACCGTTTCTAATTCTTCCTTTGGATCAATATCATAATGCGACCATTGTGTTGCCCAGAGTTGGGCCTCGTTCCAATACTTTTGCTCTTTTAAAGTTTTATCCCAATTGGTTTTTAAAGACGCCAATTGATTTAAGCTTTTTACGAAGGTTTCTTCATCAAATTTATCTTCTAATTGCCCTAAAGTATAAGTCGTTCGACGGAGTTCTCTTATTTTTTCTTTGGCTGATCCATGATTGCGAATGAAGACGATTCCCTGTCTGATTTGATTAAGCCAGATTGTGTATTGGTTAATACTGGTTGCATCTGGTTCATCTAACTCAGGAAAATAAGTGGTTAACCACTCTTCATTTTCTTCCACTTGTAAAATATCTTCAATTTCAACGGATTGTACGCTTTGAAGTTTCTTTAATAAACTTTCATGAAACTTCCGTTCAGCTAAGAGAGTCATTTTGTTTAAGCGACTAACCCCCATAGTGTCCCCTCATTTCATTAATAATCTGTTGAATCAATGTATCTTTGTGTTTTTTATAAAGAGCTTCATTCTTTTGGTTGTTTTCTGTTGTTTGTTGCTGTAAAAACATTTTGTATTGATTTTCATTTTCTGCTAACTCATTTTCTAAATCAGTTAATGTTTTTTTTCGCAGTTCTTTTTGTGTATTTTCTAGTGCTTGAAGTTCTACTTTTTTTTGTTCTTGGTAACGGTTCATCTCATCCACCAGTGCCAAGGATGCAGCTTGGTTTTTTTCTTCAACAATCCGAATCTTTTCTAAGGCTTCCTTCACGATACCCCCTCCTTTCATAAAAAAAAGAGCATACTTCAAAATACTGAAGTATGCTCTAAACATTCTATAGCCACTTCAAATAAATTCTTCTCACCCCTTGAAGAATAATATCCTTGAAGCATTAGCCCAACCATTTTATATTTGCTCTTTACTTTCAATACTATATCAAATAATTTAGTTTAAAGTCAAGTATTATAATAACAAGAACAATTTCAGTAAATTGAAAAAGTAAAGAAGTTATGACGAAAGTGTTTAATTTGAAGAAATAAACCGAAAACAAGGGACTGTGACAGAAGTAAGTCACAGTCCCTTATGGTGAAATTTATGGCTATATAATATTTGGTGTTGATGAAGAAATCTCTATCAACATTTTTTTATTTTTTTCAACAAAAAAGGCCTCAAACGGATAAAATGTAGTCGACTAAAACAAACACGAATCAGGCGTGAGGCCTCATGGACAATAATACTAGAACAATGTTTGGATAAAAAATGAAAATATTTCTTTCCCGAAAGATTGGTTGGAGAATGTAAAAATAAAGGAGATTACTGCCCAAGCAATTAAAGGTTCGCTCTCTTACAATCCGAATCGTTGGGAAAAATGGAAGCATGAAAACGAAGGAACAATCGTTAAAAAAAGGATTCAAAATACCTTTGAGCTTCATTATTCGAGTGGTGTCACAGAAGGATTGAATAACAAAATCAAATGAATTAATTAAACGTGTCTCTTCTGGTTATCGTAACTTTTACCATTTAAGCGATCGAATTTACATCGCTCAGGGGATAATTTTTCTCCCTCTGAAATGCGTTGACAATCGATAAATATTGCTAAACACTAGCGGAAGCGGAGAAAAACGCCTTGTGCCCGCTGCGTCAAAAGACGAAATGTGAATTACTCGAGGTTAGTGCTTTAGCACTTATCCTCGAGTTTGAAGCTTTCGAGCTGAGAGACTACAGGCTGCGTGTCGCTTCGCTTTGACCCAGTCCCTTATCCCTAACTCACTCTTGTTCGAAGGGCTACGTCATCGAAGCGGTCTCGCAGCTTCTGCCAACAAGGCGCTTTTTCGCAGGGGAGCGGGATACTCAGTCCCGATTCTGACTATTATTTTTACTCGTTTTGAGTCCATCCACACCATTTGACGAACAACCTCAAAAGATTGATAGACAGGGGCGTGTTTTTTTGCTATCATGTTCACAAGATGTTTTTTAAGTAAATTCATGAACTTGAAGGGATGCACATGTATGAACATTTATGCTTATGATCTGTTAATCCAAATCGCCCAAAATGGCTATAGCAACCAACGCGAACTCTCCGAACAAACCGGTTATTCTTTAGGCAAGGTGAATGAAGCCTTGCGCGAATTAGTCGATAGTGGCTATCTTTTAGCGGATGGCACGTTAACGGCAATCGGCCAAAGCCAAATCGCGCAAGGCCGCCCCAAAAATGCGATTATTTTAGCCGCCGGTTTTGGGATGCGTATGGTGCCAATTAACACGGAAATTCCGAAAGGCTTACTTGAAGTGCAAGGAGAAGTCCTAATCGAACGCCTCATTCGCCAACTAAAAGCCAAAGGAATCCAAGACATCACGATTGTCGTCGGCTTTTTAAAAGACAAATTTGAATACTTAATCGATCAATTTGGCGTGAAATTAGTCTATAACAAAGAATACGCGACGAAAAACAATTTGCATTCGCTCGCTCTAGTCGCTAGTCAACTGGGCAATACCTATATTTTGCCGTCAGACATTTGGTTAGCCGACAATCCTTTTTCTGAAATCGAAGCCTATCCTTGGTACTTAGTCTCTGAAGCGGCTGACCCCGAAGCGACCATTCGGGTCAACCGTCAAAAAGAATTGGTCTTAACCAAAAATAATCAAAGCGGTAACAAAATGATTGGCGTGACCTATGTGACCC
>CAYNOA010000056.1:6850-10927 GCA_964398695.1 uncultured Enterococcus sp.
AGATGCAGCTGCAAGCCAAACATGCCGAAGACTTTTGGGAAACAGCCTTGTTTGGAGCCAACCAAGCCACGCCCATTTATGCCAAAGTGGCTAGTACGGAAGCTGCGATTGAGATTGACACTTACGAACAACTTCGCGAACTCGACGATCAATCAGCGCACTTGCAAACCGCAATTATCGACTTAATCGCGCGTGAATTAGCGGTCGAAGCCAAAGAAATCTTCGAAATCCAAGTCTTAAAAAAAGGCATGACCAATCGTTCCTTCATGTTTCAAGTCAAAGGCAAGCGTTACATTATGCGCATTCCTGGTGAAGGGACCGATGAGTTAATTAACCGCCAGCAAGAAGCCCAAGTCTACGACGAGTTAGCCAGTCACCACATTAGTGATGAGATTGTCTATATTTCACCGGAAAAAGGCTATAAAATTACCGAATACTTAGAAAATTCGCGCGTGTGTGATCCGGCAGATTTAAGCGACGTGACCTTATGTATGGCCAAGCTTAAAAAGTTCCATCAGTTACAACTAAGCGTGCCGCACACTTTTGACTTATTTGAAAAAATTGATTTTTATGAAGGTTTATGGGACGGGCAAGCTTCCATCTTTAAAGATTACGCGACAACCAAAAAGAAAATCTTCGCCTTAAAACCACTCATCGACGAGCTACCCAAAGATTGGTGTTTAACCCACATTGACGCCGTGCCGGATAACTTCTTATTTACCGAAACGGGTGAAATTCGCTTAATCGATTGGGAATACGCCGGGATGCAAGACCCCCATTTAGACGTGGCGATGTTTGCGATTTACTCGCTTTATGAACGAGAACAAGTCGAGCAATTAATCGAGGCCTACTTTACAGAAGGTTGTAACACCGCAACTCGGATGAAAATTTATGCTTATATTGCCATCGCCGGTCTTTTGTGGAGCAACTGGTGTGAGTACAAGCGCTTTTTAGGCGTTGAATTCGGGGAGTATTCCTTGCGTCAATACCGCTACGCCAAAGAATACGCGGGCCTAGTCAAAAAAATGATGGAAAGTCAGGAGCTAGTCTAATGAAGAAATATCCAGTCGATAACGCCATCATCATGGCCGCCGGTTTATCCTCGCGGTTTGCGCCTCTTTCTTACGAATACCCCAAAGCTTTAATTACAGTCAAAGGCGAAGTCTTGATTGAACGCCAAATTCGCCAGCTAAAAGCCGCCGGTATTCAGGACATTACGATTGTCGTAGGCTATAAAAAAGAATTATTTGCTTATTTAGCCGATAAATTTCAAGTCAAACTCATCGAAAACCCGGAATACGAGACGAGAAATAACCATGCCAGTTTGTATTACGCCCGGCATGAACTAAAGAACACGTATATTTGTTCAGCCGATAATTATTTTTCGGAAAATGTTTTTGAAGCAAGCGTCGACCACGCCTATTATTCAGCGGTCTATGTGGCCGGACCCACCGACGAATGGTGCCTTGAAACCAATGCCGCCGGTTTGATTACCGATGTGCGTATCGGCGGTCGCGATGCCTGGGTCATGCTAGGCCATGTATTCTTTTCGGCCGATTTTTCTCAGCGTTTTCGCGCCATCTTAGAAGCCGTCTACGACTTGCCCCAAACAAAAGACTTGCTGTGGGAAGAAATTTATCAAGCCCATTTAAGGGAACTGCCTTTATACATGAAGCGCTATGCCGCCGGAGTGGTGTTTGAATTTGACTCACTCGATGAGTTGCGGGTATTTGATACGACCTATCTTAGCAACACGCGCTCACAAATTTTGCAACAAATTGCTAGCGATTTAGCTTGTACCGAGGCCGACCTCGGGCAAATTGAGCCCATCAAAGAAAACGGCGCGACGATTGGTTTTTACTTTGTGAGCCCAAGTGGGGAATACGAATATCTTTATAAAACCAAAACATTGACGCGGCGGATCTATCCAGCCGATCAAGCGGAAATCGTGCGCCTTAGCCAACGCTTGTTTCCCGCAGCTGACCTAGATGCCTTACAAATCAAACGCTTGGGTGGCTTGACCAATCGGAATTACTTTGTCCAACTCGGCGAAGATCAATACGTCTACCGTTTAGCCGGTGAGGGGACAGAAGCCTTAATCAAACGCACCGAAGAAGAAGCCTGCAATCGCCTAGCACAAGAAATTGGGATTACGGCGGATTTAATTTACTTTGATGGCACAAGCGGCACCAAAGTCACGGCTTACATAGAAGGTGCGCAAACCATGGATGCGACACAAGTCAAAGCAGTCGAAAATTTACAAGCCGTGGCGCAAACCTTTCAAACCTTGCATCAAGCCCCGGTCGAAAGCACGGTGATTTTCGATGTCTTTGAGAAAATCAAGGAGTATGAAGCCTTGATTCCAAGGGACTTGCTGTGGCCCGATTATAAGCAAACAAAAGGTCAGATTTTAAGTTTAGAAACCAGACGCTCCCAAGAGGAAGTCGCCCAAGTCTTGTGTCACAATGATCCTTTGTGCGAGAATTTTATTCGCGGGGCAGCCGGTATGGTTTTAGTCGATTGGGAATATGCCGGGATGAATGACGCGCTTTGGGATGTCGCCGACTTTATCATTGAAGCCGAATTATCCGAAGAAGAAGAAGCCGTCTTTTGTCGCTACTATTTTGGCAAGCTGCCAAGCGAATTAGAAAAACAAGGCGTCTTAATCAATAAAGCCTTGATTGATTTTCTATGGAGTCTCTGGGGCTTGCAGCGCACTTCTTGTGGCGCGAGTTTACTCGATTACGCCAACAAGCGTTATGAAAAGGCAAAAGAATATTTACAAAGATTACAAGTCAAGGATGAAAATTAGAAAGCGAGGTAGGTTTGATGTACGCAGGGTTATTAGCAGGTTTATTTTGGGGATTAGATACGGTCATTTTAGGGGTGGCTTTGGCGAGTTCTTCTTTTGTCAGTACGGAACAAGCAATTTTTCTAGCACCATTCATTAGTACCTTTATTCATGATTTGTGCTCGTCCTTATGGATGTTTTTGTATATGGGGGTTAAACGCCAATACAAGGAAGTTTTACGGGCCTTAAACACTAAGAGCGGTCGCTTCATCGTCTTAGCCGCTTTAGTCGGTGGCCCAATTGGCATGACCGGTTACGTCTTGTCGATTAAATATATCGGTGCGGCCTATACCGCCATTATTTCAGCCCTCTTTCCCGCAGTCGGCGTCTTCTTATCCTATGTTTTCTTAAAAGAAAAAATGTCCATGCTGCAAATGTTTGGCTTAGCCTTTAGTATCGGTGGGGTCATCTTCTTAGGCTATGCACCGGGTGACGCTTCGGTTGTAAACGGCTGGATTGGCATCTTGTTTGCCTTAATGTGCGTCTTTGGTTGGGCGTCAGAGGCCGTGATTATTGCGCACGGCTTAAAAGATCCAACCATCACCGATGAACAAGCCTTACACATTCGCCAAACCACTTCTGCCATTTTTTATGGAATCGCCTTATTGCCGCTGTTAAGTGGTTGGCAACTGACTTTTGATATTTTGACGACCAATACGTCAGCCATTATTTTACTCTCGGCTTTATTTGGCACCACGTCCTACCTCTTTTATTACAAAGCCATTCATACCATCGGTGCCTCAAAAGCCATGGCCTTAAACATCACCTACTGTGCCTGGGCGATTGCCTTTGGTTACCTCTTGCTTGGTGAAACGATGGACTTAAAAGATATCATTGCCGCCCTCGTAATTATTAGCGGATCAGTGATTGCCGGTGGCGACATCAAAGAACTTTTGAAAATGACGTCAAAAAAAGCTGAAATTCATTAGCCGACACGAAATCACCTGCCTTCTGAAAAATAACGGAACGCAGGTGATGCGTTTGCCAGTCGCGCAAAAATAATTTGAAAGTAAGAAGCAGATGAAAAGAAACTAGGAAATCGTTTAAATTTGCGTGCGAGCACTATGAAAGCGCCAAGAAATTTCGTATAATAATCTTGTTAATCAAGTTTGTTTTTAAATGCACGAACTTGCCTTATTTTAAAAAAACAAAGCTGAATATTGGCGTCAAGTTCAAAAAAAGAGCAAGCCTAAGGTGAATTCTGGACTTTTAAAAAAGAAAGTTCG
>CAYNOA010000057.1:0-9904 GCA_964398695.1 uncultured Enterococcus sp.
CGCGGCGTCATGAAGCCCATTCCAACGCTTTATAAACCGCTACAAAGTGTCGATATTGATTCGAAAGAGCCCTATAAAGCAAGCATTGAACGTTCAGATAGTACGGCCGTTCCGGCGGCTTGTGTCGTTGCTGAAAGTGTGGTTTCAACCGTTATTGCCAATGAAATTTTAGAGAAATTTCCAAGTGATTCGTTTGAAGAACTGGTTGCATCGATTGCTGAGTACCGTGAATACTTAAAAAAATACTAGGCTAGGAGAGTCGATATGAAGCAAAAAGTCTTTCTCGTAGGCCTCGGACTCATTGGCTCATCTTTAGCCATTGGCATAAAAAAATCCCATCCCAATTTGACGATTGTGGGATGGGATTCGGCAGAAAAAACTAGAGAAATTGCACTTGAACAACAAATAGTCGATGAAATCGCCATTGACTTTCAGCAAGGGGCAACAAAAGCCCGTTGGATTGTATTGGCCGTACCTGCGCGTGTTTGTTTGAGTTATCTAAACCAATTAGCCAAACTGCCTTTGCAAGTCGATGTGCTAGTTACAGACGTTTCAAGTACAAAAGAAAAGATTATGCTAGCTGCTGAAAAACTACCTTTTGCTTTTATTGGTGGACACCCAATGGCTGGCTCACATAAATCAGGCATTTTAGCTGGCGATGGCGACTTGTTTGAAAATGCCTATTATATTTTTACGCCGCCCAAAGAGACCTTGGTCGCCAAAAGAGTCACAGAACTAAAAGAGTTATTTAAAGGCAGCCGAGCCAAGTATGTGGAGCTTACCGCAAATGAACATGATCAAATTACCGGGATGTTAAGTCACTTACCACATATTATTGCCGCGGGCTTAGTCAATCAAGCCGACCAGTTTAATCAAACACATCCTCGCGCCAAACAATTAGCGGCAGGTGGTTTTCGCGACATTACACGGATTGCTTCTTCTGATCCCCAAATGTGGACAGATATTTTATTAAGTAATCGTTACACGCTCATTCATTTAATTGACACTTGGCAAACAAAGATGGCTGAAGTAACGAATTGGTTACAGCAAGAAGATGCTTGTGCGATTTACAATTTTTTCGAGCAAGCAAAAGATACTCGAGATAAATTACCTGTTCATCAAAAAGGAGCCATCCCGGCTTTCTATGACTTATTTGTCGATGTGCCAGATACACCAGGTGTCATTGCCGAAGTGACGACCTTACTAGGAGAAGCAGCCATTTCGCTTACCAACTTAAGGATTTTAGAAACCCGCGAAGATATTATTGGTGTTTTACAAATTACCTTTAAGAACCAACAAGATTTAATGGCCGGAAAAGCCTTAATTGAAAATAAAACCAATTACCAGTGTCGTTTAAAATAGGAGGAGTTTATGAAGTTAATTAAAGCAAAACAATTAAAAGGGACACTTGAAGTCCCCGCAGATAAATCCATTTCTCATCGTAGTATTATGTTTGGCTCAATTGCTGAAGGAACGACAACGGTGCGCAATTTCTTACGAGCAGAAGATTGCCTAAGTACCTTAAATGCCTTTAAAGATTTAGGGGTGTTGATTGAAGACGATGGCGAGGTCATCACCATTCACGGAAAAGGCTTTGCTGGTTTAAAAGCAGCCAAACATCCGATTGATATTGGTAATTCTGGCACAAGTATTCGACTCATGATGGGATTGTTGGCGGGAACAGATTTTGAGACCACTCTTTTTGGCGATGAATCATTAAATAAACGACCGATGAACCGCGTAATGTTGCCCTTGCGTGAAATGAAGGCCGATTTAAACGGGGCCGCCGATACGGAGTTCCCACCAATTACGATTCGTGGCGTTCAAGACTTGCAACCGATTTATTATGAAATGCCCGTTGCAAGTGCGCAAGTAAAATCGGCGATATTGTTTGCCGCTCTTCAAGCAAACGGTACGTCAACGATTGTCGAAAAAGAACTTTCTAGAAACCATACGGAAGAAATGATTCGCCAATTTGGTGGAAAAATCGATGTCACGGCTAAAACAATTACTGTAAAAGGGCCACAAACACTCTTAGGTCAAGCAGTCACTGTTCCAGGTGACATTTCGTCAGCCGCCTTTTTCTTAGTTGCTGGAGCGATTGTTCCTGAGAGTGAAATCCATTTAACCAATGTTGGCGTCAATCCAACTCGAACCGGGATTTTGCAAGTTTTAAAACAAATGGGGGCCAAGCTAACAACCGAAGAAGTAGACGAGAAAAATCAAGCAGCCAATATGACGATTCGCACGTCCAAATTAAAAGGTATGGTCATTGAAGGAGATATTATTCCAAGTCTAATCGATGAAATCCCAATAATTGCCTTATTAGCAACACAAGCGCAAGGAACAACGATTATTAAAGATGCGCAAGAACTAAAAGTCAAAGAAACCAACCGAATTGATGCAACTGCAAATGAATTGAGAAAAATGGGAGCCGCGATTACAACGACAGAAGATGGCTTAATCATCAACGGACCAACAAAATTACATGGCGCAACGGTGTCAAGTTTAGGGGATCATCGAATTGGCATGATGCTCCAAATTGCGGCTTTACTGACCCAAGACGATGTCGAACTCGAATTACCAGAAGCCGTTGCGATTTCTTATCCGGCTTTCTTTGAAGATGTCCAAAGTTTAGTTAAAAAAGGAAGTGAATAAGCTTGAAACAAATCGTTTTAATTGGTTTTATGGGAGCGGGGAAAACAACCATCGGTCAACTCTTATCCGAAGCAACCGGCTTGCCACAATATGATTTTGATGAATTGGTTGTTAATAAAATTGGCATGAGTATTGCCGATTATTTTGACCGCTTCGGTAGTGAAGCTTTTCGGACCATTGAGACAAGTATTCTTGAAGAAAGTGCCGATTTAAGTGGGATTATCTCCACGGGTGGTGGAATTGTTTTAAAAGAAAAAAATCGTGAGCTTTTAAAACGATTGGATGATGTTATTTATTTAAAAGCCGATATGATGACCTTAATTGATCGTGTTGTTTTAGATAAACGTAATGTTCGCCCCTTAGCAGAATCAAAATCCCCTGAAGAAATTGCGCAAGTCTATTTGCCACGTGTCCCCTTATACGAAGAAAGTGCCAAAATTGTAATCGAAACAACCGGGAGAACTCCTGAAGAAATTGTACAAGAAATTTTAGCAAAAGTAGGTAAATCATGAAAATTGCATATTTAGGGCCAAAAAATTCCTTTTCTTTTCAAGCGGCAAGCCAGCTTGGCGAAGCGAATGAATTAATTCCTTATCCATCGATTCCAATGTGTCTGCAAGCTTTGGCGAGTGATAAAATTGATTATGCACTGGTTCCAATTGAAAATTCATTGGAAGGTTCGGTGCATGCAACGGTCGATCAAGTCTTTCATACAAAAAATTTGGTGGTTTTAGGTGAGATTATTTTACCGATTCGCCAACAATTACTAGTCAATCCAGGAGTAAAACAACCCAATAAAATCCTATCGCATCCTCAAGCTTTAGCACAATCGCAACACTTTTTAGCAAAGCATTTCCCAGAAGTGCCACTAGAAGCTGTTTCATCGACCACTTTTGCGGCAGAATGGGTCACCAATCACCCTGATGAAAAATTTGCCGCCATCGCCTCAGAAGAAGCCGCCAAAGAATATGGCTTGGAAATTTTAGGAAGAGACATCCAAGACAATGCAGATAACCAAACGCGTTTTTGGGTTGTAGGAACGAAAGCACAAGATACTTTTGCTTTTTTAGGAAATTCGGCTAAAGTGACCCTTTTTGTGACCTTACCAGCCAATTTGCCTGGCGCACTACACAAAGTATTATCAACCTTTGCTTGGCGTAACATTGATTTAAGTAAAGTCGAATCACGTCCGCTAAAAACCAATTTAGGTGAATATTTTTTTATTATCGAGCTAGCGTATGCTGAAAACCAAGAATTAATCGATAATGCTATCAAAGAGATGGCCTTGCTTCAGATTGGCGTACGTTGGATTGGGCGTTATTCAGTGAAAACTTGTTTATAGGAATCTTTCAACTTAAAATAAAAAACAAGCACTCAAAAGAGGGGGGATTCCTCCATTGAGTGCTTGTTTTGTTCCTACTTATTTCACTGCAAGTGTTTTTAAAATTGAGCGCAATTCAGAAACAGGTACTTGGCCGGGAGCAGAAGCTTTTTGGGCTGCCCCAAAGGTAGCGGCTGAACCAAATAATTGGCCTGAAACACGACTAATCATGCCTTTATCACCCATTGACATCGTGATAATCGGACGATCGGCGTACAAACGATACATCTCATCGGTAGCACTTAATAAAGTCAAAACATCTTGTGCCGAATTTGGCATCACAGCAATTTTACAAATATCTGCGCCTTTTTCTTGCATCAAACGTAAACGTTGAATAATTTCTTCTTTAGCAGGAGTTGCAAAGAAATCGTGGTTACACATGACCACGGTTACTTTTTTTTCTTTGGCGGCAGCAATTAGTGTCCTTACTTCTTTTTCAGGCATAAATAGCTCCACATCTAAGAGATCGGGGACACCATTTTCGAGCATTTCGTGATAAATAGCAAAGTAATTGGTATCTGAAAGTTCCAATTCACCACCCTCACGCTTACTACGGAAAGTAACCAATAAAGGTTTCGCTAAAATTTTCTTTAATTCATAAGAAAAAGCAGCCGTGGCTTTTGCATCCGTCACTTCTTCAAAGAAATCAATCCGCCATTCGACAATATCACAATCAATTTCTTGTAAATTTCGTGCTTCGCTGAATAAATCTTCTCTAGTTTTTCCAACTAAAGGAACGATAATTTTAGGGAAACCTTCGCCAATAATGGTTTCGCCAATTTTTACGGTTTTCATACTTCGATTGCCTCCTGTTTTGTGAAATCGATTGTTTGACGGTAACGAATAAAGATGATAAGTGCTAAGACAAAACCAATTCCGGCAATAATGGCATCAAATAACATAATTCCTTGAACATTGTTTTTAGCAATGGCTGCTGCTGCGATTGGAATGACAAACGAAGCAATACTACCAAAGGTGTAGAAAATACCAGTAATTGTCCCTTTACCCGCAGGAAACATTTCACCCATCACGGTCAATCCTAGTTGTAAGACGCCACCTGCAGCAAAGAAGCCAACGAAAGCCGCTCCAATCATCATTGTTGTCGGTGTCGGCATTAACCACATAACCGTAATCGTAATAAATGACATCAAAGTATAAACTAAAACTAAATAAATAGGGCGGACACGAGTAGCGACAATTGAAGTAAAGGCAACGCAAGCTAAAGAGCCCATCGAGTAATAAGAAATCAATAAATTCGCATTGTCTTGCGTCATTTGCGCCACTTCATATCCATAAATACCAATGAATTGGGAAATTAAGTAAAAAGTAGCTTGGGCGATGAAACCGTAAAGGACAAAACAAACACCTTCGATTGCCATTTTAGGTTTGCTTTTAAAGATGGTTACCGGAATTTCTTGTTGGGCGGTCACTTGATCAGATTTTTCAGCCTTCATATCTTGATCAGGAAAAGGTTGTTTGAGTAAATACAGACCATTTAAGACAAAGACAATGATAGGAATCATAAATGACCAACCAAACCACATTTGATTACCGTTCAAAAACTTCAAGAAAATTGGCAAACTAAATTGACCGAATTGAATAAATGCTTTAATTAAAACATTGGCAGTGCCGGCAGTTCTCGGAAAAGATTCCATTAAAGCAGGATAAGTACCAGAATCTAAAAATGAATTGGCAATTCCGGCAATTAAAGCAAAAAACATCGCTAGTTCCACACTGTTACTATATAAAATCCCGAAGAAGTAGAGGGCATAAGTGACCATACCTAAGTAAATAAATGGTTTACGGCCAAATTTATCTGAGAGGCGGCCAGAAATCATAATGGCCACTAAACGACCAATTCCCAGCATTGAGATGACTTTGGCAATTCCCATTAAATCAGTATCCCACTGGGCCATTAAAGCATTTGAATTTTGTGAGATGATAATAACGCCCATCCCATGAATAATATAGTTAATATAAAGCCCTAAAGCCGTAGGGATGTATTTGTTTTTCATTTAGTAAACTCCTCGTTTTCTTTTTATTCTTCCGAAAATAGTCGTTCTTTAATGTATTCTACAGGCATATCTTCACCAGTAAATAGTTTAAAGGCAGCAGCCCCTTGATAAAGCATCATCCCAAGACCATTAATCGCTTTTTTTGCCCCATGTTCTTTGGCGAATTTTAGTAATTTCGTTTCACGAGGGGAGTAGACAACGTCAAATAAAACTAAGTCGGGACGAATCATTTCTGGATCATTAATCAAACTTACTTCTTCAAAAGGTTTCATTCCAATTCCAGAAGCATCAATATAAATAGAGCTTTCAGCAATTGATTTTTTAAAAGCTTCTTGATTATCTAGCGAAGTCAAAGTTGCAATACAGTTTGTATTTTCATTAATTTTACGAACCGTTTCTTTTGCGTTTGCGAAATGAGCATCTTCTGGGTTGAAAATACGAATTTCTTTTATGCCATCAAAAGCCCCTTGGATGGCAATTGCTGTTCCAGCACCACCTGCTCCTGTTAAAGTAACGATTTGATCTTTTACTTCGACCCCTTCGTCTGCCAAAGCAGCCATTGCACCCGTTCCGTCTGTACAATAACCAACTAAATGTCCGTTACCATCAATATTCGTGATTGTATTAACCGCGCCAATTAATTTTGCTTCAGGAGAAATTTCATCTAAATAGGGAATGATTTTTTGTTTATTTGGCATCGAAACATTTGAACCGCGAATTCCAAGTGCACGAATCCCATCAACGGCTCCTTTGAGTTCATCATCACCGACTTCAAAAGCTAAATAGGCATAGTCTAAACCTAGTTTTGCAAAAGCTTCATTGTGCATAGTTGGGGACATACTGTGGCGAATAGGTGTAGCAATTAAACTAATTAATAATGTGTGACCCGTGATTCTTTCTGTCATAATTTTTTCCTCACTTTATATTATTTAGGCAAGGAGTGGATGCTTCCTTGGCCTATGATAAACATCGTCTTAACGAAACATTTTTGTTTTTCGTTCAGCTGCTAAATTATGCATAATATTAACGACATCTCTTGCTTCACGTGTGCCTTCCATAATTCGACGAGCAGCGCGGCTATCGCCTAAGTTAATATAAACCGCATCGTTTTCTTCGGTGTAATCAATTAAGCGCTGATCTAAAGGTGCTTCTGCGCGCATACCTAAGCAGATAAAACCTAAGCTAAATGGTAATTCTTCTAGATGACCATTTTCTTTTTTTACAACAAAAGAATTCGCTTTTACTTCTATTAACATCGTATTCGTCAGTACTTCAACTTTAAAGTCGTTCACCATTTTTAACATACTAATTTTAGTAATCAAGTCTAAATCTTTGCCTAGTTCTGGTTGCATTTCAACGATAGTGACTTTTTTCGCTCCACGTTCTGCGTAATACTCAACGATATCTAAACCAACGGCACCACCACCAATAACGACAACTTCTTCACCTTCAAATGATTGGAACTGATCGATATTGTTTAATATATCAAAAATACTAAAAACTTTGCGTGTTTCTTTAGCTAACGCTTCTTTAAGCCCTTTAATTGGAGGTAGAAGAGGGATTGACCCGGTTGTATTCACTATAATATCTGGTTTTTCTTTTTCTAAATCTTCTAAAGTAAACTCATGATTTAAATGAATCGACAGGCGACGTTGACGGTAGCTACGGTTTTCTAAATAGGTAATAAAATCTTGAATTCTCGTTTTATCTGGTAATTGCGCAATTTCACGCGCAAGCCCACCTAAATAAGGTTTACGTTCGTAAAGAGAAACTGAGCAACCGATTTCTGCCGCAGTATTGGCCGCTTCTAGTGCGGTTGTCCCACCGCCGATTACAACCATCTTCATGGGGTAAACTAATTGTTTCTCACGGTGGCTATCCTCGTAATACAAATCTGGGTTAACCGTACAACGAATTGGACGTGATTTTGAGATTCGATGATCGGCGCAACCGATGTTACAAGAAATACATTTTCTTAGAAGGTGTTCTTGGTTATTCTTTACTTTGTAGACCCAGTTAGGTTCAGCAATTAAACCGCGACCCATCGCTAATAAGTCTGCATCCCCATTTTCTAAAATTTCTGTTGCTCGTTTTGGACTGCGGATATTACCGGATGTAACGATGACCTTGTCAGGGAAAGCTTGTTTGACGGCTTTCGCCATAAAACTACGCCAGCCATCCGGTAAATTCATCTTGTCAATTTGGTACTGAAGACTATCATTTAAGCCAGCTGAAACGTTTAAAATATCAACATCATCGGCGAGATAAGATAAGAGCTCAATAGAGTCTTCCAATGTATTGCCATTTGGTAATAACTCATCTGCACTAATTCGTAAAGAGATTGGGAAAAATGGACCGACTGCTTGCCGCACAGCTTTTATCACGAGTAAAGCAAAACGGGCGCGGTTTGCTTTAGATCCACCAAATTCATCGGTTCTTTTATTATAAATAGGGGATAAGAATTGACTAATTAAATAAGAGTGACCCGCATGAATTTCTACACAATCAAATCCTGCACGTTGGGCACGTAAAGCTCCTTCTGCATACTTTTCAACAATCTCATAAATTTCTTCCACTGTCAGCGGGCGAGGAGCGGCGTTCCCGGATTTACTTGGAACATCAGAAGCAGACAGTGCTTGTTGTCCATTTAAGCGCGCCCCGTAAGCCGAAGCGCCAGCATGATTAATTTGAACCGAGGTTTTTGCACCATAAGCATGCATCCGTTCATTAAAATTCCATAATCCTGGCAAGTATTGATCATTGTCCATTCGCAATTGCGTTGTGCCATTTGTGCCCATTGGATAATCAATACAAACATTCTCAAGCGTAATGAGGGCGGTACCACCTTTAGCTCGTTGTTCGTAATAGGCGTAATGCTTTTCATTAAAAGAGCCATCGGTCGTTGCAAAGTTCGTGCCCATCGGTGGCATGATGACACGATTTTTTAAAGTCATTCGCTTAATTGTTATCGGTTCGAAAATCGCTTGGTACTTCTTCATTAGATACACCCTTTCACTTATAGTTTGTGCATTCACAAACTTTTCGAATTCATTTTAGCTCAGAAGAAAGATGAAATCCAATGCTTTTTTTCGTTGTTATCTATAAAAATTATTTATGGTTTGTTTTTGGGGAAAAATTGTTGGTAGCGAATATGAATCACAAAAGCCGCTAAAAGCCCAAGTAAAACAAGGCTAAAGTTGAACCAGAAAATGGCTGCGATTCTCCATTCGCTTAAGATACCGGTAACAAATGGAGTAAGCATAATTGCAATGGCCGTTGCAAGTGAGTAATAACTAGTATATTTTCCTTTAAAGTTTGGAAATAATTCTAACATTAAAGCTAACCCTAGTTGCCAAATCCCACCTGCTGCAAAAACACCGATCGTTAAAGACGCAATGACGATTGATAAAAAAGTTGGAATAAGAAGCATAAATAGTAGGGCACTAGCTGAAAAAATCAAGCAAACTAAGATTAGTTTGGGAATGTTCATACCTTTTCGCACAATCGCTGCTGTTAAAAAGACAGACAGAAATGACCCCACACTGTAAATACTCACAAAGGTTAAACTGTCTTCACGCGAAGCTACTTCCATCACTTCGGCATATTTGGGAATCCATAAAATAAAGATATTGAAAATCGAAACAGAAACAAATGAAAAAACTAATAAAGCAATCCCGTCAACTTTAAAATTGCCAATATTTGTTTGTGGTGCAGTCTTTTCTATAGGAATATTTCCTTCATTATTTTTAAGTTGAATCGTTTTTTTCGTAGTTAATGGTGGGAAATTGACATAGTATAAAAAGACCATATTTAACATTAAAAAGACCGTGCACATGATAAACGTCCACCC
>CAYNOA010000057.1:9914-10873 GCA_964398695.1 uncultured Enterococcus sp.
TGATTCAAAATATTTTACCAAAGAAGCAATAAGTGATGACTTAATAAAAACCGAGTTAAAAAAGGCAAAATGAATTGTCCAAGAGAAATAAACGCTTTATTTAAAACGCTTAAAGCGCTATTAATTTTTTCTTCAGGATAGGCTTCGACGAGAGTCGGGTAGGTACTAGTATCAAGGAAAGCGTTACTGATTCCACCGAATAAAGCAAAAAAGATAGCCATTAAATAGTGGCGACTAACAAGTAATCCGATGAAAAAAATAGCATAAGACAGTAAGGCAATGAGTACGGTTTTTTTCCTACCAAAGCGATCTGAAAAATAACCAGAATAATAAAGAACAAGGGCGCGCCCAAGTCCAATTGCACTCATAACGAGGGTGATTTGCGTCATGGAAGCTTGCCAATATTCTTTTAAGGCATCCATATTTTGCGCTAAAATAATCGCAGCCATTCCTTGGAAGATATAGTTGAAATATAAGCTAGAGATCAGAGGGAGATAATTTTTTTTTAACATAATTAATATTTCCTTTCAGACACTTAAACGAAAAGTAAGCATCCTTTTTCTAAATGTGATTTAATTCACTTTATCTTTAATCGTATATTAGCTGATTTTAAACAAGAATACTAATGAATTTTATTGATTGAACTGATAAAATAGATTTATTAAAAGGAGTGATTTTATGAATTTACGTCAATTAGAATTTTTTGTTGCCCTAGCAAAGACTCAACATATGACGCAAGTCGCAAAAGAATTAAATACTTCACAGCCCAATATTAGTCATGCAATCACAAGCTTAGAACGAGAGCTAGGCGTGACTTTATTTGAAAAAAAAGGAAGAAACCTCTCTTTAACCCGATATGGACAAGCTTTTTATGATCAAATTTCTCCTATTTTAGAAGCATTAAATGTCGCACAAAATAAAATTATTGAGATGGTCGATCCAAATCTTGGTGATATAAA
>CAYNOA010000058.1:0-10762 GCA_964398695.1 uncultured Enterococcus sp.
GCGAATAATATCTTTCATGGTAATCATCGATAGATTACGCTCCTTTCGCTCATCTTATCGTCAAAAAAACGACTTTCCAAGAGCTAGTTTAACATAAAAATCGGAAAAACAAAGTATGAGAAATCAAAAAACTTGGCTTTATGTAAAATTTAAGAAAGAAAGAGGATTTGTCGAAGGGTGTTGTTTGGCAATAACCATCTAACGAAAAAGAGCTAGAGTTTTTCTCAGTTACGCTTCTTCAAATTCCTGAACGAACAAAATCCCATAGTAGTACGTTGCTATTGAGACTTCGTTTGAAAGTACTCACTAGCATTTCGCCGTTTATTTTGATCGATGGACATCCGGCTAAATAAGGTCTTTAAATAATGATTCTTTCACGGGAGGGATATAGATATCTTTATTTTTTTACTTCTTTTATAATAGAAAGCAAAAGAGAAAAAAGTAGGTGAGAAGATGACGATACGATGGTTGAATACTCAATTCAATGGTTTTCGAAAACTGGGTCGTTTTATGAGTCGCATATTGATGCCAAATCTAAGTGTTTTTTTAGCTTGGGGACTGTTAAATCTGCTGCTACCTTTAACAAGAGGCGCGTTTCATGAACGATTAATCCAAATTGATCAAATGATGGTTTATCTCTTGCTACCAATTCTGCTAGGTTACAGTGGGGCGAAGATGGTCCATAATCGCGCGGGTGTGGCAGGCGGGATTGCGACACTAGGGGTCATTGTAAGTGCGACGATTCCTCAAGTTCTCGGTGCCTTAATCATTGGGCCGCTAACTGGCTACGCTTTGCGGATTTTCGATCAAAAAATTTTGCCTAAAATAAAACCTGGTTATGAAATGTTAGTGCATAATTTATCAGCAGGAAGTCTGGGTGCGTTTTTTTGTTGTTTAGGCCTTTTTGTGGTCGGGCCATTGGTGACTCAAATTAGTTACTTTGAAGGACTTTTTGTGATGAAACTGATTCAATTGAATTTGTTGCCTCTTATTCATGTGGTGATTGAGCCATTGAAAATCTTATTTCTAAACAATACGATTAACCATGGGATTTTGACGCCACTAGGGTTAGAAATTGCCTCACAAAAAGGCACGTCACTTTTATTTTTATTAGAAGTCAATCCCGGTCCGGGCCTGGGGGTTTTACTGGCTTTTGCTTTATTTGGACCTCAAAAGTTACGCGGCAATGCCAGTAGTGGATTTTTGATCCAAGGAATTGGAGGTTTACATGAAATTTATTTTCCTTTTGTTTGGTTAAATCCCTGGCTTTTTTTAGCAGTTATTTTAGGTGGGATGAGCGGGACCTTTGTTTTTCAGTTTTTACAAGTAGGGTTAAATGCACCAGTTTCACCAGGCTCGGTGATTATGATTTTGTTGAGTGCGCCACCAGCGATGGTTGGCGGTATCTTCCTTGGGATGGGGCTTAGTCTGTGCGTTTCCTTTTTGATTGCTAGTTTAGCATTACAAAAGAAAGTCGTGCTACAAGAAGAAACAAAAAAGGAGATTCAAGTGGAAAAAGTTGAAAAAATTATCTTTGCTTGTGAAGCCGGCATGGGTTCTAGTGCGATGGGTGCGAGTTTACTAAAAAAAGAGCTCGCCCGTGCCCAACTTGACTTACCCGTGAGTTATTTGGCATTGCAACAAATCCCCAATGATGCAAATAGTTTAATTGTTGTTCAAAAAGAGTTATTCAAACAAGCCCAAAAACAAGCCCCTCAAGCCCAAATTTACCCAATTCATCAATTTCTCGATGAGGCAACTTATCAAGCGCTCGTCAGACAATGGGACGGACCAATGAGTCAGCAAGTAAGTCCTAAGCCTCAAGAGAAGTTTAGACGAGTAAACACAGACGCTTTTCCTTATCAAAAAGTCATTTTTCTTTATGAGGCACCCAAAAGAGGGTCGCAAACCATCGCAGTCGATTTCATGCAACAGGCAGCCAAAAAAACGGGCTATCAAGGAACAATTATTAAAAGCGCGGATGTGTCCTTATCGCTTGAACCACAAACCTTGCTTGTTTTAACCAAGACTCACTTAGCTCACGTTCACTTACCGGCTGGCACAACTTACTTAGTGATTAAAAATTATGCGCAGACGTCACAATATGAAAAGTGGTTGAAAGGAGAGGATTTGCATGTTCTTGTCGCAAAGGGAAGCGACGATTTTAAGTGAATTATTACAACGCCAACAAGCACTGTCACTAGATGAAATGATGCAATTATTAAAAGTTAGTAAACGGACCGTTTATCGAGAAGTGGCCAATTTAGAAGTGTCTTTAGAAGAAATCGGGGCGCAGTTAGACAGGATTGAGCGCGGTCGCTTTGTATTAGTCGCAGATGAAAAGACCCGACAAAAATTAATGGAAAATCTGGGGTTACAGACTGATTTTCAAGCGCTTTCGACGCAAGAACGCCAACATGCCATCTTATTAAAGTTACTGACCCACCAAGAACCGCTGTCGCTAAGTTTCTTTTTAGAAGAATTTTTAATTAGTAATACGACTTTTTTTGCGGACATTAAACAATTAGAAAAACGCATGTCGCATTTACCACTGGCGATTGCCCGTAATCGCGGCTATCAAATGGTCGGACCGGAAAGTCAAAAACGTTTACTCTTAGCCAATACACTTGGGTTGGAAATTAATGATTATCAATTTTTTCACCTTGAGCAAATGGAAGCACAAGCGGCTTACTTTTTACAATTTGTGGACCGGGTTCACTTAGATTTGGCCCAACAAGCCGTCTTAGAAATTTTAGAACCGAGTTTAAGTAATTTGAGTGATCGAAAATTAAAGTTTTTAACTTTAATGTTAGCCATTGGCATGGATCGACTCTTTCAAGGATTAACCTTAGGTGAAGACGAGTACAGTCATAGTATGGATAAAAAATACTTAACGCTAGCCAAAAAAATCTTTTTGCAATTGGCCAATCAGACGAAGCAACTTTATAGCATTAGCGAAATCTTGTTTTTTGCACAGCTAATTGATACCTTTTCAAGCTCCTATGAAACTGACTTTTTTGAAGAAGATTTTGATTTAAAATTAGCCTTTCAAGTCAAGCAATTAATTGAAAAAATTAGCCATGAGGTCGAAGTCGATTTTTTTGCAGATAGTCAGCTCTATAAGATGCTTTTAACCCATTTATCGGCGACTTTGAGTCGGGGGATTTTACGCGAACCCGAATTAAATAATCCGATTTTAGAAAAAGTGGTCAATCAATACCAAGAAGTCAGTTTGGCTATTCGACAAGCAGTCCATGAGGTTTTTCCAGAAGTCGCTTTTTCTGAAGAAGAAGTCGCCTATTTGGTTTTACATTTTGCTAATTCATTAGAAAAAAGCCCGAAAATTATGGCGGTCGATATTGCTGGAATTTCGCCCAGTGGCTTAGCCTCAACGCGCATGCTTGAACGGCGCTTGCGCAAAAATTTCCCTTTTATTCATACGGTGACTTTTTTTCGTGTCGCAGATTTAAAGAAAGTTGATTTACTCAAAAATTATGACCTTGTTTTATCAACGACGGTTTTACCCGGGTATCCAGGTAAATATCTACTCGTCTCGCCGTTACTATTAGAAGAAGAATTAGAACAAATTCGACAAGCACTGCACGCCTTGAATTATCAAGAAAAGCGGCTTCAAGTAGGTGCAAAAACAAATGAAGCAACACCGGAAAGTTATCAAGACTTACTGACTTTTTTAGCCCAAGTGGAGAAGTTTTTAGCCCGTTTTTTCATTCAAGAAATAAACAATCCAAATGACCTCGCTCAAACGCTACAAGTTTGTTTGCAGCAACTGGCTCCTGAAATAGTCACCGATATTGTCCAAGTGAAAGAAAAACTGTGGCAACGACTCCATCAAGCTCCGATTGGTATTCCCAATACGCAAGTAGGTCTATTTCACGCGGCCGATGCTAGTATTAAGGCCCCTCTTTTTGTGATTTTTGACTTATTGGCGCCTTTAACGATTATGGGGATGGATAAGAAGCCCATGTCTTTAAAACGGATACTACTGATGCTTGCTCCTTCACCGATGGAAGAATCCACTAGTAAAATGCTCGGGAAAGTCAGTGGCGCAATGATTATGAATGATTTGAATTTAGAAATCTTTAATTCAGGTAACCAAGAAATTATTTACCAACTGCTGGCAAGCTTGTCGGTTGAAGAAATCCAAGGAGGCGTGCGCGATGTTTGATTTTTCCGACACCTTTATTTTATTAAATCAATCGTTTCCTGATGCCCAAACGGCGATTGAAGTCGTCGGGCAAAAATTGGTGCAAGCCGGGAAAATTATGCCAGAATATATTGCTTCGATGCAGGCACGGCAAAAAGAACTGAGCGTGCATATTGGAAATTATCTTGCGATTCCTCATGGCGAAAACGGGAGTCAACAATGGATTAAAGAAGAAGGCATGGCTTTTGTACAAGTACCTGATGGGGTGAATTTTGGGAGCCAAAGCCACCCGAAACTCGCAACCTTGTTATTTTTTGTCTATTTGAAAGACCAAAAACTCGCCGGTTTACAAGAAATTGCCTTTTTAGGCGCTGATTTTACCCAAGTGTTGGCCTTAAGTGATGCCCAAACACCAGAAGAGGTCTTGACAATCCTCACTGAAGCGACGCTTTAAATCAAGGCAAAAAGCCACCAAAATCAATGGTATTCATTGGTTTTGGTGGCTTTTTTTGGGCCACGTCAACTTCTGGCACAAGAATGTGTGCCAAGGTACGACTATAAAGCGTTTTCAAAAAGGGCTAGAATAAAGTCAACAAGAAGAGAACGAAAGGAGTTTTCAAAATGAATCAAAAAAATAAAGAGGCTGGGTTGAAAGCCAAAGTTCAAAAATTAGGAAGTACGTTATCGAGTATGGTGATGCCAAACATTGGGGCTTTAATTGCTTGGGGCGTGTTAACGGCTTTATTTATTCCGGATGGTTATTTACCAAATGAATCCTTTGCGTCAATGGTTGGTCCGATGTTAACTTATTTAATTCCCATTTTAATTGGTTATACCGGTGGGAAAATTATTGCTGAAGAACGCGGTGCCGTTGTTGGGGCCATTGCCACTATGGGTGTGATTGTTGGAACGGATATTCCGATGATTTTAGGGGCCATGATTATGGGACCTTTAGCGGGCTATTCAATGAAGAAGTTTGATCAGCTATTCCAACACCGCATCAAAGCTGGTTTTGAAATGCTTGTCAACAACTTCTCGGCAGGTTTAATTGGTTTTGGGTTGGCACTTTTAGGATTTGTGGCAATCGGGCCA
Organism: uncultured Enterococcus sp.; assembly: GCA_964398695.1. Taxonomy (GTDB): domain Bacteria; phylum Bacillota; class Bacilli; order Lactobacillales; family Enterococcaceae; genus Enterococcus_I. The sequence continues at coordinate 5,258 of CAYNOA010000058.1, forward strand.
GTGGTGGATACCTTAACACAGGTAATGGCTAGTGGTGTCAATGCCATTATGCAAGCCCAATTGATCCCATTAGCTAATATTTTTATCGAACCGGCTAAAATCCTTTTCTTAAATAATGCGATTAACCACGGTATTTTGACCCCACTAGGAACGGAACAAGTAACGACAATGGGGCGCTCTGTTTTATTCTTACTAGAAGCCAACCCTGGTCCGGGTCTGGGCGTGTTACTTGCTTTTACTTTATTTGGAAAAGGTTCGGCGAAAGCTTCTGCACCAGGAGCCATGTTAATTCACTTCTTTGGTGGAATTCATGAAATTTATTTTCCTTACGTAATGATGAAACCGCTCTTATTTTTAGCCGTGATTAGTGGTGGAATTTCTGGTAGTTTTGTTTTCCAAATTTTAGATGCTGGTTTAAGAGCACCGGCTTCACCTGGTTCAATCATTGCGATTTTAGCAATGGCACCAATGGGGGCACATCTTGCAGTTTTACTTGGTATTTTAGTTGCTACCCTCGTTTCTTTTGGCGTAGCCACAGTGATTTTAAAAGCCGATGTGACAGAAGAAACAAGCGACCAATTAGCTGAAAATATTGAAAAGATGCAAAAAGCGAAAGCAGCGGCTAAAAGTGGGCAACCTTTAAGTGATTTAGTAGGAATTACGCAAATTATCTTTGCTTGTGATGCTGGGATGGGTTCTAGTGCAATGGGCGCTTCGATTTTAAGAAAGAAAGTCCAAGCAGCCGGATTAGATTTAACCGTAAAAAATCAAGCAATCAGTCGTTTAAACGATGATTTTCAAACTTTAATTGTGACCCAAGAAGAGTTACAAGAACGAGCAAAACAAAAAGCTCCGAATAGTACCTTTGTGGCGGTTGAAAACTTTTTAAATTCACCGCGTTACGATGAAATCATTGCCAAACTAACTAATCAAGCAATCGAAGTCCCCATCGAAGAAACCGTGACAGCAGCCGTGCTACCTCAAATAGCCGATTTTTCACAGATTACAGAAGTTGTGTTTGTTTATGATACCCGTCAAGGATCGGCGACAATGGCTCAAAAAACCTTCGCGCAACTTTTACGCCAAAACGGGTTGAATTTGCCACTTAAAAAAGTGCATATCAATCATTTAAAGATTAGTCCCAATTGTTTAGTGATTACCAATGCGGACTTAAGTACAAAAGTCAAAGAGCAATACCCAGACGTACAACATTTAGCCTTTAATAGCTTATTAAATACTCAATTATTCCAAAAAGTGATTAAACAAGTCCAAGCAGCCGCTTAAAAAATGAAAGGAGTGTTAATTAGTGGAACATTTAACAACTGAAATGATTCATTTAAACCAAACATTTAAAAATAAAGAAGAGGCGATTCGCTATTGTGGGGAACAACTCGTGGCAGCCGGATGTGTCGGTGACGATTATATCGAAGCGATGCTGGAACGAGAAGCGCTCTTATCGGTGTACATGGGGAATTTTATTGCGATTCCACATGGCACAGATGAAGCTAAAAAATACGTAAAAAAATCGGGTATTTGTATAGTGCAAGTACCAGGTGGCGTGAATTTTGGCACCGAAGAAGAGGAAAAGATCGTGACAATGTTGTTTGGCATTGCTGGTGTCGGGGAAGATCACTTAGCTCTCATTCAGCAAATCGCACTGTATTGCAGTGATATCGATAACGTGATCCATTTAGCAGACGCATTAAATAAAAATGAAATGATCGACTATTTAGTCGCCTAGGAGGAAAAAATAATGAAAGCAGTTCACTTTGGAGCAGGAAATATTGGTCGTGGGTTTATCGGAGAAGTGTTAGCGAAAAATGATTTTTCGATTACTTTTGTGGATATTAATGACACGATTATCGAAGCTTTGAAACAACGCCAAAGTTATACGATTGAATTAGCCGATGAAAGTAAAGCACAAAGGACGATTGGCCAAGTAACCGGCTTAAACAATGCGACACAAGCAGAAGCAGTCGTTGAAGCGATTGCCCAAGCGGATTTAGTGACCACCGCGATTGGTCCCAATATTTTGCCAAGAATTGCGTCTTTAATTGCTCAGGGGATTGAAAAACGGCAACAAGAAAAGAATTTTACCCCGCTTGATGTCATTGCTTGTGAAAATATGCTTGGCGGGTCAACGTTTCTAGGCGCAGAAGTCAAAAAACAGCTCAGTAATTTTACTTATTGCGAGCAGTACGTGGGCTTTCCAGATGCAGCTGTCGATCGAATCGTGCCAGAACAAGAGCACACCGATCCATTATTTGTACAAGTAGAGCCCTTTAGTGAGTGGGTGGTGCAAGAAAATGCCTGCAAGAGCACGCTTCGTTTAACCGGAGTTGACTATGTAGTGAACTTAGAACCATACATTGAACGAAAATTATTTAGCGTCAATACCGGACACGCAACCGTAGCCTATACCGGTGCATTGCAAGGCTATGACACGATTGATGAAGCGATGCAAGATTATCTCGTTGTGGCCCAATTACGCTCTGTTTTACAAGAAACCGGTCGTTTGCTAGTTGCCAAATGGGGTTTTGATGAAAAAGAACATCAAATCTATCTCAATAAAATTATTCAACGTTTTCAAAATAAATACATTTCCGACGCGATTCGACGCGTGGCTCGAACACCATTACGCAAATTAGGGGCGCAAGAACGGTTCGTTCGTCCGATGTCAGAATTAAAGAAATTCAATCAGACGCCTTTTCATTTAGTTGAAACAATTGGGATGATTTTTAACTACTATGACCCAACCGATGAACAAAGTCGTCAATTGCATGAAATGCTTGGCCAAAAAGGAACCGAGAAAACCATTGCGACAATCACTGGTATTTCCGATAAACAACTGCTACAACAAATAAAACAAGCGGTTGAAAAATACGCGTATAAAGCGGCTTAATCAAAAAAGCAAGAAAGATAGAAAAGTTCACACTTTTTTCTATCTTTTTTTCTTGCCTTTTTTTAGAAGGAGGTATATTATGACAATGCGTCATATGACAGAGTGTCATATGAAAGAGGTTACAAATAATTGAAAAGAAAGGAGGAGAACAATGCCAACGGAAACATTTTTTAACTTACCTGAAGAAAAGCAAGATCGGATTTTAAAAGCGGCCAAGCAAGAATTTTCACGTGTTGGTTTAAATGAGGCATCGATTGCCCGAGTTATTAAAGAGGCGGATATCTCCCGGGGGAGCTTTTATCAGTATTTTACGGATAAGGAAGATTTGTATTATTACTATTTCCAAACATTGAAAAGTAGTGGCCATCGTTATTTGATTCAAACCATTGAAGAAAAAGCAGGCGATTTATTTTTAGGGATTGAAGAATACTTTTTGCGCCTAGCCCCTGAAATTTTTGATGGAGAAGATCGACAATTTTATCAAAATTTATTTATGAATTTAGATGCGCATGGTTTTCAGCGGATGGTGCCGCAATTAGAAAAGAAAATGGAAATACAAACGAAACAAAAACGTTGCGCCCATCAAACCAAAGATTTTTCTGTGCTTAAGGTCGTCAATACGAAAAATTTAAAAGTAACCAATGAAGCAGAATTAGAAATACTTTTTAAAATGTTAATGCATGTTATTTTTTCAACCATTGCAGAAGGGTATCGGCTGCGTAAAAACGAGCCCGACACGACGCTTGATCCCATCATTCAAATCTTTACTATGAAACTCAATTGGTTGAAAAATGGTGCAAGAAGGAAGGGAAAAACGGATGATTAAAATTTATAAGCGCCTCTCTCTGATAACGGTGATTTTAGCAATTGCCTTTATGAGTGTCCAGGTTGTTTCGGATTTATATTTACCAACCTTAACCTCAAATATTATTAACAATGGGGTTGCAAAAGGCGATATCGATTATATTTGGCGAACGGGTTTCATGATGATTGGCTTTTCTATCATTAGTATTATTGCGGCGATTGGTAATACGTACTTTGCGACGCGAGAATCTCAAAAACTAGGAAAAAAACTAAGAAGTGAGATGTATCAAAAAGTCGAAAATAGTTCGCTCAATACTTTTGATAAATATGGCACGGCTTCTTTAATTACTCGAACGACAAATGACATTAACCAAGTTGCCTTGGTGACCCAAATGTCTTTACGGATGATGATTAACGCGCCAATCACGCTGATTGCCGCTAGCTTTTTAGCTTATCAAAAAGATAGCGCCTTAACGAAAGTCTTCTTTTATGTGATTCCCATTCTAATTGTTGTAATTGGGGCTTTAATGTATTTTGCGGTACCACTTTTTAAGAGTATACAAGAAAAAACCGACCGCTTAAACCTGGTTTTTCGTGAAAATTTAACAGGTGTTCGGGTTATTCGCGCCTTCAATAAAACCCAATATGAAGAAAAGCGTTTTGATAACGCCAACGAAGACTACACGCAAACATCGATTAAAGTCAATACTTTGATGTCATTGATGATGCCACTGATGACTTTAATTATGAGCGGCACCAACATTGCCATTACTTGGTTTGGGGCGCATTACATTGCAGATATGCAACTAGAGGTCGGGAATTTAATTGCCTTTATGACTTATGCAATGCAAATTCTGATGAGTTTTATGCTGTTAGCGATGCTGTTTGTAATGATTCCACGTGCCCAAGCATCAGCCAAACGAATTAATGAAGTGCTTGATGAAAAAGATGAAATCTTAGATCCAGTCACCCCTAAAAAATTAATGGCTAAAAAAGAAAAGGCGACCTTAGCGTTCAATCAAGTTAATTACCGCTATGCTGGTGCAGAAAAACTCGCACTGGAAGGCATTGATTTTGAGGGAACTTCCGGTCAAACCATCGCCATTATTGGTGGAACAGGTTCTGGAAAAACGACGCTCGTTAATTTAATTCCTCGCTTATATGACATTGAAGCAGGTGAGATTTTAATAAATGGTCAAAATATTGTCGAAGTCACCCAACAAAACTTACGCGACCGGATTGGTTTTGTCCCTCAAAAAGCCGTTTTATTTAGCGGGACAATTCGAGAAAACATGCAATATGGTTATGCAAAAGCAACCGATGAAGAAATTTGGCAAGCCTTAACCACCGCGCAAGCCCGCGATTTTGTTGAATCGTTAGAAGAAGGACTTGATAGTTGGGTGGAACAAGGCGGTGGCAACTTCTCCGGTGGGCAAAAGCAACGGTTGGCGATAGCGCGTGCCCTGGTCAAACTAGCGGATCTATATGTTTTTGATGATTCCTTTTCGGCGTTAGACTTTAAGACGGATGCCAAATTGCGCCAAGCTTTAAAGCAAGATGTAACCAGCAGCATCTTAGTGATTGTCGCTCAACGGGTCAGTACGGTGATGGATGCCGACATCATTTTAGTTCTCGACGAAGGGAAAATCATTGGCAAAGGCACCCACCAAGAGTTGTTAGCGACAAATCCAACTTACCAAGAAATTGTCGCATCCCAATTAAGAGAGGAGGACTTGGTCAATGAGTAAAAAGAACAATCAAGCCCCTAAAAAAGCCCCAATCGGTGGACCAGGTCATGG